>CALBMG010000213.1 GCA_937896185.1 uncultured Microbacteriaceae bacterium
CGGCGGCTTGGTGGTCGGTCTCTTGCACCAGTTGGCCACCGGGGGCGCTGCGTGCGCCCCGCACATGGCCTGCGGCGTATTCCTCGGGCGTGCGCACGTCAAAGAAATAGGTGGTGCGTGTGGTGTCGGCGAGCCATGCGTTGACGTCGTCCATGCGCGCACGCTTCACGCCAGCACGCAAGGCCACAGCAAATGCGCTGGCGGCGGCTTTGGCGCGCGTGGCATCGTCCACCTGCGGGAAATGTGCTTGCGCACCTTTGACCAACTCTTGCCCTGCCAAGGTCCAGCCAATCGTGCCGTTGCGCAGCGCGCTCACGGGGTTGGGAATGCCCGAGTTGATGAGCGACTGCGTACCAATGATGCTGCGTGTGCGTCCCGCGCAGTTGACGATGATGCGCGTGGTGGCATTGGGTGCGAGTGCGCGTGCACGCAACACCAGTTCAGCACCGGGCACGCTGATGCCGGTCGGGATGCTCATGGTTTGGTACTCGTCAAAACGACGCGCGTCCATCACCACCACATCGGCTTTTGAATCAATGAGCGCTTTGACTTCTTGGGCTGACAGCGAGGGTGTGTGGCGTTTGGATTCGACCAACTCACCAAACGATTTGCTGGGCACGTTGACATCGCGAAACACTTCGCCGCCTGCGTCTTGCCAGCCTTGCAGGCCGCCGTCAAGCAGATGCACATGTGTGTAGCCCATGCGTTTCAAGGTGCGCGCAGCAGGCAGGGCAAGGTCGTCGCCATTGAAAGCCGTGCCGTACACCACGATGAAGGTGTCCAGTCGCGGGATGCGTGTCCACGCATCGGCTTCGATGCGGCCCAACGGTAGGTTGGCTGCAAACAGTGGGTGGCATTGCGCGAAGGGGTCTTCCTCACGCACGTCGAGCAGCGCGATTTCTTGGCGTTGCAAGAGGGTTTCGCGAATGCGGGCGTAGGGCGCTGATGGGAACTCACCTGCGGTGAGGGGAAACTCCAGTGGTGTTTCGGCCTTGGCATTGCTGTAACCCGAAATGAATTCTTTCACCGTGCCGTCTTCGTGAAACACATGGCGGCTCACTTTGCCAATGTTGGCGCCGTACACATGGATGCTGATCGAGGCTTGGTCGCTCAACGCATTCCACACGCGGTGCACATCGCCGATGGTGGGCGACACGGCTTCCACGTCACCTGCTTCTAAGCGGTCTTGCTCGCCACTGGGTTGCCAATGGCCTTGTGCGTTTTTGGCAAACGGTTGGCACAGCTCTGCGCCGCGCAGCATGCCGATCATGCCCCACACGGTGTGGTCGTGGATGGGCGTGGCTTGGCCTGGGCCCCACACAAAGCTCACCACCGAAAAGCGGTCATCGGGGTCGGCGTAGAGCAAAAACTGTTGGTAGCGCTCGGGGTTGGGCTGGGCGTAGTCGTCAGGCAGCCAATCGTCTTGGGCCACCAGCTCTGCCAGCAAGGTTTTGCCACGCTCCAGTATTGCGGCTTCGTCGGTGGTGCTTTTGAGCAAAGCATCGAGTTGGGTGACGAAGTTGTGTAAACGGGGTGTATCGGCGAGCTGTGGTGTACGTAAAGTCATGGCTTGTCTCTGGTTTTTTGGCGTTTAGGCCAATGCCGCCATTGTTTCACAGCGACAATGGAAGTCAGCCCTTTTGGAGACAGTTGTGCTTGTAAATCTTTTGGATCATCCCCGTCGTATTTGGTTGTTCATCTTGCTGGCCTGTGTGGGCCTGTTGTCGTTTGGCATGTACCTGCAGCACGTGGTGGGCTTGGTGCCATGCCCCATGTGCATCGTGCAACGCTATGTGATGGTGTTGATGGCGTTGGTGGCTTTGCTGGGCGTGTGTTTCCCATGTCGCAAAGGTTCGTTGGGTGTGGGCAGTGGCTTGGTGCTGTTGGCTGCCGGCGGTGCTTATGTGGCGGCGCGTCAAACATGGTTGCAGTGGTATCCACCCGAGTTTGCTTCGTGCGGGCGTGACTTTTACGGCATGATTGAAACCTTCCCCTTGCAACGCGCCATTCCCATGATTTTTAAGGGCGGTGGCGATTGCACCAAGGTCGATTGGACTTTCTTGGGCGGCTCGATTGCCAACTGGTCGTTTGTGGCGTTTGTGGGTTTGGGGTTGTTGGCCTTGGCCGCTGTCGTTCGCTTGCTGTGTCAACCAGCGACGACTGACAAAGACGCGACCGAAGACGTGGCGCCATAAACTGACATCTGTTCAATAAAAACGGGGCTTGTGAGCCCCGTTTTTTATGCCAGCTTCTTCACCAACACCAAGCTCTTGCGGTCGGTGTTGTATTTGCGCTTGCGCGCTTCGGGCAACCAGTCGGGGTCGACCTGCACAAAGCCGCGTTTCAAGAACCAGTGCTTGGTGCGTGTGGTCAACACAAAGATGCTCTTGAGGCCTTTGTTGCGTGCGCGATGTTCGATGCGCTTGAGCACCTTTTCACCATCGCCTTGGCCTTGCGATTGGGGTGACACGGTGAGTGCCGCCATCTCCGCCGTTTGTGCTTCGGGGTAGGGGTAGAGCGCCGCGCAGGCAAAGATCACGCCGTCATGCTCGATGACGGTGTATTGGCCCACATCGCGTTCAATCTCGTTGCGGTCACGCTTGACCAAGGTGCCGTCTTTTTCAAACGGCTCAATCAGTTGCAAGATGCCGCCCACGTCTTCGTGCGTGGCTTCGCGCAGGCTCTCCAGCTTTTCGTCCACCACCATGGTGCCGATGCCGTCATGCATATACACCTCGAGCAGCAGTGAACCATCCACTGCGAACGGCAAGATGTGGCTACGTTCCACGCCCGTCTCACATGCTTTCACGCAATGCTGCAAGTAAAACGCGATGTCTGACGGGTTGGTGGTGTGGGGCAGAGTGGCCAGCAGCTTTTTGGCTGCATCCAAAGGCAACTCGGTGTCGATGGGGTTGTCTTCGCTGGCAGGTTCGGCGGGGTTGATGCGAATGCCGGGGGTTTCGGTGACAAAAATTAGTTTGTCGGCTTGCAGTGCCGTGGCCACAGACGTCGCCACTTCTTCCATGGTGAGGTTGAACGCTTCGCCAGTGGGCGAGAAGCCAAACGGCGAGATGAGCACCATCGAACCCGCAGCCAGAGTTTGGGTGATGCCCGCCACGTCCACCTTGCGCACGAGGCCGGAGTGTTGAAAGTCCACGCCGTCCAAGATGCCCACAGGGCGAGCGGTGATGAAGTTGCCAGAAATCACGCGCACGGTGGCGCCCGCCATGGGCGTGTTGGGCAGGGCTTGGCTGAACGCAGCTTCAATTTCAAAGCGCAGTTGGCCCGCGGCTTCTTGTGCGCAGTCGAGGGCCACGCCGTCGGTGATGCGCATGCCGTGTGAGTAGTGGGGCACATGGCCTTTGGCGGCCAGCTGCTCGTTCACCTGTGGGCGAAAGCCATGCACCAACACAATGCGCACGCCCATGCTTTGGATGAGCGCCAAGTCTTGCGCCAAGTTGGGCAGCTTGCCTGCGGCAATGGCCTCGCCCGCGATACCGACCACAAAGGTCTTGCCGCGATGCATGTGAATGTAGGGCGCGACCGAACGGAACCAAGGCACAAAGGTGAAGTCAAAAACGGCGGACATGTGGGCTGGTTTGTGGCGGGTAAGTGGGTGAGCGTTCTCGGTGAGAGCCGGACGGGGATAATTGCGGATTGTCTATCAAGTTAGTGCCTGTTTTGTCCACGCCCGTTCCCTTCCAGATTGAATTTCCAGAATCGTTGCCCGTCTCGGCCAGACGCGAGGAAATCATGGCTGCCATGCAGGCCCACCAAGTGGTCATCGTGTGCGGCGAAACGGGCTCTGGCAAAACTACGCAGCTGCCTAAGATGGCGCTGGCCCTTGGTCGCGGCCAAGGGAAATTGGGGTCAGACACCGATTTTGCGAAGCAAAAGTCGGGCTCTGACCCCAAATTCCCTCGCAAACAAATCATCGGCCACACCCAACCCCGCCGCATTGCCGCCAGCTCGGTGGCCAAGCGCATTGCCGAAGAGCTCAAAACCCCGCTGGGTGAGGTGGTGGGCTTCAAGGTGCGCTTCCAAGACCGCTTGAGCAAAGATGCCTCGGTCAAGCTGATGACCGATGGCATTTTGTTGGCCGAGACACAAAACGACCCGCTGCTCAAAGCCTATGACACCATCATCATTGACGAGGCCCACGAGCGCAGCCTGAACATCGACTTTCTGCTGGGCTACTTGCGCGAAATCTTGCCGCGTCGGCCTGACCTGAAAATCATCGTCACTTCGGCCACGATTGATGCGGACCGTTTTGCGCAGCACTTTGCATCCGCCAAGGGGCCAGCGCCGGTCATCATGGTGTCGGTAACGGCAACGGGTGAATTTGACGGCGTGAACCCCGTGACCCGCTCGGGTGCTCGTGTGGGCCATCAGGTCGCTGTCGCCGGTGACCTGGGCCGGGCGCGTCACGGTCTGGATTTGCTGTTCGAACATGCGATGAGCCCCGACGGAGTCGTCGATGAGGATGCCGTAGCCGAACTGTGGCGCACCCACCCCGCCGAATTGTCGGCACAATTACGACCCGCCCCGCCGATTTTTGCGGGGCGCATTGCGGCGCTCGCGGGGGCAAGTTCGATGATGGACATCAGCGATGGCCTGGTGCTGGATGCCGCGCGAATTTGTGCCGCCAGCGGCGTGGGCATCGATTTCGATTTAGCTTCGGTTGGTTCGCGCATTGCGTTGACAGGAGGCGAGGACCACTCGCTGCTCGCAACGTTCCCATTGAGTGCCACGATTCCCCCAGAATTTCGGGTGATTGGTCGCGTTGTTCCCAACTCTGGCGTGAGTGTCGACGGTGTGCCGTTCACGGCAAAGGGCGGATGGGATCCGCTACGCGACGGGTAGCACGTCAAGAAAGTACACGGCAGTTTCGCCGTATTTTTTGGTGCGATTCACCGTGTAGCGATGGGGCCATAGAGGCTCGGCGTCCCGCGATGATCGCTCGACGACGACCACAGAATCCTCGTGCACGAATCGTTCCAACAGGACCAGGCTGTTACTCAGCGCGGCATTTCCGAGGTCGTACGGCGGGTCAAGAAACACCAGATCGAACTCGCGGGGACCCGACTGGGTCAGAAAAGCGTCGACTCCCTGCGGGATGACCTCGAGCGCTACAGAACGGCCGTGGGCGGCGCACCCGTCACTGACGATGCGCCCGTTTGACGAGCAGAGCGCGGCGGCGGCGGGGGACTTGTCGACGAGAGTCACATGGGACGCGCCTCGGGAGGCCGCCTCGAGCCCCAATGCGCCTGAGCCAGCGAACAGGTCCAAAGTGCGTGCATCGTCAAAATCAAAGAGCGAGTCGAGCGTCGAGAAGACTGCTTCACGCACCCGCTCCGATGTGGGTCGCGTTCCGCTGTCGGGCACCGAGATGCTCAAACCCCCGGCGTCACCGGCCACAATCCTTGTCATGTGTTCAGGGTAGTTTGTGCGACGACCCCGATTCAACTTGGCGTCGTAGTGTGCGTGTGGTTGTACCGTGAAGGGGTGACCGATTCCCCGTTTGCCGTAATGAACACTCCGTTGGAAGGTGTGTTGGGGCCCAAGACTGCGGCGGCGTTGCGTAAGTCGTTCGGAATTGACACCGTGGGTGGGCTTATCGGGCATTACCCCCGCAGGTATGCGGAACGAGGCGAGCTGACCGCACTGGATTCGTTGCCGCTGGATGAGACGGTCACCATCCTCGCCGAGGTGGTGCGAGTGTCCGAGCGGCCGATGCGCGGCAAGCCGGGCGGCATGCTCGAGGTGGTCATTACGGACGGAACGGGCAAGCTGTCGCTCACGTTCTTTAACCAGTCGTGGCGTGCGCGAACCCTGCGGCCCGGTGTGCAGGGCATGTTTGCGGGCAAAGTGGGGGAATATCGAAGTGTCCGCCAGCTCACGCACCCCGATTACGAATTGTTTGATGCCGACGACGAAGCCACAGAGGACGCCGCGAAACAGTGGGCTGACCTTCCCATCCCCATCTATCCCGCGTCGAGTTCCTTGGCGTCATGGCAGATCGCCAAGGCGATGCGGGTGGTGCTCGACCTGCTTCCCGCAGAACTTCCAGACCCCATCCCGTCGGCGGTGCGTGATCAGCGTGGGCTGTTGACGTATCGCGATGCGCTCGACAAGATTCACCGGCCCACCATTCACGAACACTGGCATGCCGCGCGGGATACCCTGCGATATCACGAGGCGTTCATCGTGCAAACGGCGTTGGGCAGGGAACGCATGAAGCTTCGGGCCCTTTCGGCCCATCCTCGAAGCCCGGGAGAGCTGCGACGAATTTTCGATGACGCGTTGCCCTACAGCCTGACCTCCGACCAGCTGACTGTGGGTGACGAAATCGATGTCGATATGTCGGCAGACCACCCCATGAACCGTCTGGTTCAGGGCGAGGTCGGTTCGGGTAAGACGCTTGTGGCGGTGCGCGCAATGCTTACCGCGGTGGAGGATGGCGGCCAGGCCGCGTTGATTGCGCCCACCGAGGTGCTCGCAACGCAGCACGCTCGGTCGATCGAAAGGACACTGGGTAGTCTCGCCGAGCGCATCGGTGTGGTGTTGTTGACGGGAAGCATGGGGGCAGCCGCGAAGCGTAAAGCCCTGTTGGCCATCGCGTCCGGTTCTGCCCGAATTGTGGTGGGAACTCATGCCCTTCTGACGGATACGGTGCAGTTCGCTGACTTGGCGCTCGCGGTGATTGATGAACAGCACCGGTTCGGGGTCGAACAGCGTGAGGCATTGAGGCGCAAGGGCACAGCCCCGCATGTGCTGGTGTTGACGGCGACGCCGATTCCGAGGACTATCGCGATGACCGTGTTTGGTGATTTGGACGTGTCGACGATTCGCACGTTGCCCGCGGGTCGTGCCCCGATAGCCAGCCATGCGGTTCCGTTGGCGGACAAACCTGGCTGGTGGAACCGGGTGTGGTCGAGGCTGTCCGAGGAAGTCGATGCGGGCCGACAGGGTTTTGTGGTCTGTTCACAGATTGACGAAACTTCGGTCGAGGACAACACCGAGGCTCTCGAGGACGATCAGTCGCCAGTTACGCCCCGTGCGTCGGTGATGGATATGCTCCCGGTGGTTCGTTCGGCGTTGCCGGGTCGCACGGTCGAGGCAATCCACGGACGTATGCCGGCAGAGGAAAAAGATCGCGTGATGTCGGCGTTTGCGGCGGGAGCGATCGACGTGGTGGTGGCGACAACGGTCATCGAGGTGGGGGTTGATGTCCCCAATGCCTCGACGATGGTGGTTCTCGATGCTGACCGTTTCGGGGTCAGTCAGCTGCACCAGTTGCGGGGGCGTGTGGGCCGTGGTGGTGTCCCCGGAATTGCCCTGTTTGTGACGAACGCCGTGCAGGGCACTGTGGCCCGCGAGCGTGTCGATGCGGTGGCGGCGACGCTCGACGGTTTCGAATTGGCACAGCGCGACTTGGAGCTGCGTCGTGAGGGCGATGTCGTGGGGGAGCGCCAGTCCGGCGGTCGCAGCGGGTTGGTGTTGGTTCGTGTCGCATTCGATGGCGAGCTGATCGATCTGGCGAGGCACGACGTGGACCGGATTCTCGCTGCGGACCCTGAATTGTCGCTGTACCCCGCACTGCGTGATGCACTGGATCGTCGATTGTCGCAACGCGAGCGCGAATTCCTCGCCAAGTCCTAGCCGCGGTCAGTAGTCTGGTGGCATGACCACCCTCGCCGTTGTTCCTGGCTCGTTTGACCCCGTTACCCTGGGGCACCTCGATGTGATTGAGCGTGCGGCGGCAATTTTTGATGAGGTTCATGTTGTGGTCGTCCACAACCCCAGCAAGTCGGCGCTGTTGCCGGCACAGCGTCGTGTAGATCTGATTCGTGAATCGATTGCCGAGGCTGGCATTGAGGGCACAATCGTGGTGACGAACTGGAGCGTCGGTTTACTCGTTGACTACTGCCAAGAGGTGGGCGCGAAGGTCCTCGTGAAAGGAATCCGATCCGAGGTCGATGTGACCTATGAAACCCCGATGGCCATCGTGAACCGCGACCTGGCGGGGGTTGAGACCGTGTTCCTGCTTCCCAATCCCGCCCACGCCTATGTTTCGAGTTCGCTGGTTCGACAGGTTTCCGCTCTGGGCGGTGACGTTTCGAGCTATGTGCCCGACGCGGTCACGCGGTACCTCGCCGAGGAACCCGCGCACTAGCCTGCGGTCGTGAGCGGGCGGTGTGGTGTCCTCGATTCACCGCTAACATTGCGGTGTGAACTCAACCGAAACGAACCCCTATCTGATCAGTGTCGCTGACGTGAGTCACCGCACCGGCGAAGAGGTTCAGCTGACGCTCAATTTCCCTGTACCCGAGCAATTGGGTGAGGGCATGGCAAAGGTTCTGGCGGGTACTCCCATGACGTTTGGGGTGCGCCTGGATGGCCTCCACGATGGCGTTTTGGTGTGGGGAAATGTCGAAACGTCTGCCGCCGCAGAGTGTGTTCGGTGCCTCGACGAGGTCCAAATTCCGGTCCGAGTGGATTTTCAGGAAGTTTTCGCGTATTCTCCTACGGAGGAGTTCGACTATTCGGTTCACGAGAATCACGTGAATTGTGAACCAGTAGTTCGAGATGCGGTGGTCTTGTCTCTGCCGTTCCAACCACTGTGCGACGAGGACTGTCTGGGGCTCGATCCGGAAACGGGCGAGAAACTGACAGAGCCACGCGCTGAACAGGATGCGCCAATCGATCCGCGATGGGCCGCCCTACAAGTACTGAATATCGAGAAAACTGGCGAGTAGTCGCCGAAAACAGAGGACATAACCATGGCAGTTCCCAAGCGCAAGCAGTCGCGTTCCAACACCCGCGCACGCCGTTCGCAGTGGAAGGCTGAAAACGTTCAGCTCGTCAAGTCGGTAGAGAACGGTCAGACCGTTTACCGTCTTCCCCACCGCGCCAACGTCGTTACCGACTCGGCCGGCACCGAACTCTTCTTGGAGTACAAGGGCCGCAAGGTCGCTGACGTCTAAAGATTTCGATGACAGCGCGCCACGGAGTTTCTCCATGGCGCGCTGTGTCATTGGGTGACCATGTCCGCAGATAAGCGTTTTCGTTCCCCGTCGGGTCTGTCCGATGTCCTCGAGGTGAGTCTTCCCGATTCGCTGTTGCAGCCGGCTTTGACCCATCGTTCGTATGCCTACGAACACTCGGTGGAGAATTACGAGCGCATGGAATTTTTGGGTGACGCTGTTCTTCAGCAGGTTGTCACGCTGGAACTGTTCCACCGTTTTCCGGATCTGTCCGAGGGCGATTTGGCGAAGCGTCGTGCCGCTCTGGTCAGCACGGTTGCGTTGGCCGAGGTCGCCCGCCGCCTGGATCTGGGTCCCTACATTCGTTTGGGCAATGGCGAGATTGCGACGGGTGGACATGCCAAGGCATCGATTCTCGCGGATGTCGTCGAGGCACTAATTGGTGCCACCTATCTGTCGCGCGGACAGGATGCCGCCACAAAGTTGGTGTTGCACCTCGTGGGCCCACTGTTTGACGAGGTTGACCGTTTTGGTGCGTCGATGGATCCGAAGACCGCACTGCAGGAGCACGCCGACCGTGCCGGGATGCCCAAGCCGGTGTACACAGTCGAATCGACCGGACCGGACCACGCCCGCGTCTTTACTGCCACGGTGTCGTTTGCCGGTGAGGTCGCCGGTGCCGGCGAGGGGTCGAGCAAAAAGGTTGCCGAGGCTGCCGCCGCTCTCGTGGCGTGGGAAGCTATCGCAGCGAACGGGCATTAGCCGTGCCGGAGCTTCCCGAGGTCGAGGTCGTACGCCGGGGGATTGTGTCCCACCTCGTCGGCGCACGCATCGACGACGTCCGTATTTTTGACATCCGCGCACTGAAGCGCCACCAGGGTTCGGCGGAATCGTTCCGTGATGCCCTGACCGGTGCGACCGTGTTGGCGGCGGTTCGCCGAGGAAAGTTTGTGTGGTGCCCGCTCGATTCGGGCGCGGTACTCGTGGCGCACCTGGGAATGAGCGGTCAGTTCCGTGTTCCGGGATCCGAGCCGCTTCGGCACGAACGGGTGCGTCTGGTTCTGGCAGGCCGCCCCGACTTTTCATTCGTTGATCAACGACTCTTTGGCTCGCTCGCGGTGGATACCACAGTCACCACCGCGGACGGTTTCCCCGGGGGTGCGGGTTCAGATTCGCCGCTGCTCGCCCAGCAGGTCGCGCATATCGCCCGCGATGTGCTCGATGTGAACCTCGATTTGGAATCGGTGATTGCGTCGATGCGCCGCCGGTCGGTGGGTGTCAAGGTCGCCTTGCTGAACCAGTCCATCGTCTCGGGGGTCGGCAACATTTATGCCGATGAGGCCCTGTGGGCTGCGGGCATTCACTACCTCACACCCGCAAACCGAGTCACCGCTGCCGAGTACCGCGACCTGTTCGCGCACTGCAAGCGAATCATGTCGGCGGCGTTGGACGCCGGTGGAACATCGTTTGACGAACTGTACGTCAACGTGAACGGAGAATCGGGATATTTCGACCTGTCGCTGCACGCGTATGGGCAACAGGGCAAGCCGTGCGGTCGCTGCGGCGCTCCGATAGAGCGCGCCAAATGGCAGAACCGTTCCTCGCACTTCTGCCCGGTGTGCCAGCGAGTTCGGTGATTAGTTTCGCTCGACGAGCGTTACTCGGGATAATAGACGAATGCATCTAAAGTCCCTCACCCTCAAGGGCTTTAAGTCGTTCGCGCAACCGACGACCTTCCAGTTCGAACCGGGTGTCACCGCCGTTGTCGGCCCCAACGGTTCCGGAAAGTCCAATGTCGTGGACGCACTGGCCTGGGTGATGGGCGAGCAGGGCGCAAAGACCCTGCGTGGCGGAAAGATGGAAGACGTCATCTTTGCGGGCACGAGCACCCGTGGGCCGCTCGGTCGCGCCGAGGTGCTGCTGACGATTGACAACTCGGATGGTGCACTCCCCATCGAGTACACCGAGGTCACCATCTCGCGCACCCTGTTCCGCAACGGCGGCTCCGAGTACGCGATCAACGGCCAGCCGTGCCGCCTCCTCGACGTCCAGGAGCTGCTGAGCGACTCGGGCATCGGCCG
>CALBMG010000214.1 GCA_937896185.1 uncultured Microbacteriaceae bacterium
ACAACCTCGGCGTGACGGCGAATCTCGTCGGTCGATTTTTCGGCAAGGATCACCCCACCGCGCACAATCGCGACACTTGTCCCCGCCGACGTGTCAACAGCCAACAGCGTGCGCATCATGCCACCCAGCTCAGGTCTGACCAGCGGGCGCCGTGGCCCGTCACGGTGACCGTGCGTTCGTCCTCGGCGGCATCGCTGGAACGGTCAATCACAATGTGCAGCCATTCGTCAACCAGCTTGTCCACCATGCCCTCGCCCCACTCGATAATGGTGACCGAACGGTCAAAATCGAGATCCAGGTCATCCAGTTCGACGGCATCGGCCAGTCGATACGCATCGACGTGAATCAACGGGATGCCCTGAGCGGAAGGATGGGTGCGCGCCACCACGAAAGTGGGACTCGTGACCGCACCGCGCACCTGAAGCGCTTCGCCAACGCCGCGAGTGAACGTGGTTTTGCCCGCACCAAGGTTGCCCGTCAGGCACACGACATCGCCGGCGCGCAGCTGTGCGGCGACGACGGATCCCAATTCCTCCATGCGTTCGGGAGACGAAATTACGAGCGAGACCATTCCGCCCTCGCAACTCGACGACCCACACCCGTCACAATGTCGTACCCGATGGTGTCCGACCACGATGCCCATTCCGCAGCACTCGGAGTGCCCTCGGCGGGGTCACCCCACAGGGCGACACGGTCACCGACACGGATTGGGTCATCACCGACCGACACGACGATTTGGTCCATTGCCACACGTCCGGCAACAGGGTACCGAACACCGGAAATCTCGACCCAACCGTGACCGCTGGAATGACGGGGCACACCATCGGCATACCCCAACGGCACCAAAACAACGGTGGTGTCGGCATCAGCCCGCCAGGTGTGGTCGTACGACACGCCCTCGCCGGCACGCAAACGCTTGGTCAGCGCAATCTCGGTCTCGAGCCTCATAGCGGGCTTGATCGCGAGTCCCGCGTAATCGGGCGACGGCGCAATGCCATACGCCGCGATTCCGAAACGGACCATTGAACCCCGCAACGAGGGATACGACAGTGAAGCCGCACTTGCCGTCATGTGCTGCAATTCCGGGGTCACACCGTGGTCGGCTAACTGGCCCAGTGCGGTCATGAAGTCTTCGCCCTGCGCCAAATCGGAATCGCGGGACGTGCCGGCGACATGTGACATGATGCCCTCGAGCGTGATTGTCCGCGAGTGATGAAGCTGTGCTGCACGCGCAAATAGGGCGTCGCGGTCAGCAGAACCCACACCGTTGCGGCCCAACCCTGTGTCAACCTTGAGGTGAACCCGAGCGCCACCGATTGCGGCGAGAGCCTCGAGCTGCTCGATTCGGGAAACCCCAATCGTGATGTCACGGGCTACCGCTTCACGAAAATCCTCGTCCGGTGCGTGCAACCATGCGAGCAAGGGGGCGTCGATGCCCGCATCCCGAACCTCATACGCCTCGGACAGGTCGGCAACACCCAACCAATCGGCACCACCAGCGAGAGCGGCAAAGCCGGCGCGGGCGGCACCGTGACCGTAACCGTCCGCCTTGATGACGACCATCGTGTGTGCGGCCGGCGCAAGCCCGCGCAGCAGTTCCACGTTCGCACTGATCGCGGCCGAATCGACGAGTGCACGACGCAACGGCATCATGCTGCGTTCTCGGCAATCACGGAGGCCATAGCGATTCCGCCATCGTGTGACAGGGACAGGTGAAAACTCAGACCCTCACGGTGGACTCGTTCCGCAATCTCACCGGAGAACACGAAACGAGGCGCCTCGCCCGTCTTCGGAATTTCGATGTCAACCCACCGCATCGATTCGCTGCCGATTGCTTTAACGAGTGCCTCTTTTGCGGCAAAACGGGCAGCCAGAGACTGCAGAGTGAGCTCGCGTTCGGCCGGAGCGAACAGGCGTTCACGCAACGCCGGGGTGCGTTCCAGGTTGCCCCCAAAACGCTCAATGTCGACGACGTCGACACCCAGGCCCACGATTGCCACGACTATTCGACCGTTACGGACTTCGCAAGGTTGCGCGGCTGGTCGACATCGAGACCCTTTGCTGCCGCGAGTTCCATCGCAAAAATGTGCAGTGGCACAACGGCGAGCATCGGCTCGATCAGCGGGTGGGCCAACGGGATGGGGATGACCTCGTCCGCGTACGGCAACACCGCTGCGTCACCCTGTTCGGCGATCGCGATGACGCGCGCGCCGCGGGCACGAATTTCCTGAATGTTGGACACAACCTTGGCATGCAACGACTGGGGATCACGAGGGCTGGGAACGATGACGAACACCACCTGGCCGGGCTCGATCAGCGCGATCGGGCCGTGCTTCAACTCGCCTGCAGCAAAACCCTCGGCATGAATGTAGGCGAGCTCCTTGAGCTTCAGGGCGCCCTCGAGTGCCACCGGGAATCCGACATTGCGGCCCAGCAACAAGACAGCGCGAGTATCGGCCATCCACTTGGCGAGAGTTGCGATGCGGTCGCCCTGGTCAATCACGGTGGCAATCCGGTCGGGGGTCTCGTTGAGTTCGTCGATAAACGATTCGAGGTCAGTAGCCGAGATTGTTCCGTTGGCCTGCCCGATGGCCAAGCCCAACAGGTAGAGCGCGGTGACCTGCGCGAGGAATGCCTTCGTCGACGCGACCGCAACCTCAGGGCCGGCATGGGTATAGATGACGCCGTCGGATTCGCGCGGAATTGTGGCGCCCTGTGAGTTACAAATCGACAGAGTACGGGTGCCGATTTCGCGGGCGTACTTGACTGCCATCAGCGTGTCCATAGTTTCACCCGACTGGCTGACCGACACCACGAGGGTGCGGTCAGTGACAACGGGCTCGCGATAACGGAACTCGTGCGAAAGGTCGACCTCAACAGGGATTCGCGTCCAGCGTTCGATCGCGTATTTGCCGAGCATTCCGGCGTAAGCAGCAGTGCCACATCCGATCACCACAATGCGGTCGACACCGGCAAGCAACGCGGGATCAACGCCGGGCAATTCGACGCGACCGTTCACGAGGCGTCCACGCAAGGTGTCGGCGACAGCCTGCGGTTCCTCGGAAATTTCTTTCGCCATGAACGACGACCAACCACCCTTTTCGGCGGCAGCGGCATCCCACGTGACCTCGAAAGGTTCGGCCTCGACGGGGTGACCATCGAAATCGATGACCGAAACCGTGTCAGGAGTGATGGTCACGATCTGATCCTGGCCAATCGCCAGGGCGTGACGAGTGAATTCGATAAACGCCGCGACATCGGAACCGAGGAAGTTCTCGCCCTCGCCCAAACCAATGACCAGGGGCGAATTACGGCGAGCGCCGACCACAACCCCGGGGGAATCCTGGTGAATAACCAGCAGCGTGAAGGCGCCGTGCAGTCGTGACACGACGCGGCGCAGGGCCTCGGTCAGATTGCCCGTCACACGGTATTCGCGGGCGACAAGGTGGGCTGCGACCTCGGAGTCGGTTTCCGATTCAAAGGTCTGACCCTCGGCCACGAGCTCGGCCTTGAGTTCAGCAAAATTTTCGATGATTCCGTTGTGAATCAACGCCAGCTTGCCGTCATCGGCGAGGTGGGGGTGGGCATTCACGTCATTGGGTGCGCCGTGGGTCGCCCAACGGGTGTGACCGATTCCTGTGTGACCGTCGGCGATGGGGTTCGACTTCAGTTCGTCACGCAGTGCCACCAGCTTGCCGGCGCGCTTGCGCACACTCACAGAATCGGCAATCACGGCAATGCCCGCAGAGTCGTATCCGCGGTATTCGAGACGGCCAAGGCCACCCAGCAACACCGATTCCGAGCCCCGGGGGCCGACATATCCAACGATTCCGCACATGGTGTTAATTCTAGGTGACACGCTCACACGCGGTATCGTTGGCGCGTGGCTGACGACTCACTCGGACTGACACCGTTCACGGAAATTCCCCGTCACCGGTGGGCTCAACTTGCACCCACAACACCGTCACCGTTGGAAGCGGCCGACATCGAACACCTGCGCGGCCTGGGTGACACCCTCGACATGGACGAAGTGCAGAGCGTCTACATGCCGTTGAGTCGCCTGATTGCGCTCTATGCGCTGGGCGCGAAGCGCACCCACGCCAGCACCAGCGAGTTCCTCGGCACCACCGAACGCACCACCCCCTTCGTGGTGGGAGTCGCCGGAAGCGTGGCCGTCGGAAAATCTACAATCTCTCGTGTGCTGCGTGAACTGTTGTCCCGGTTCGAGGAAACACCCAACGTGGCGCTCATCACCACCGACGGTTTCCTGTTCCCCAACGACGAACTGGAACGACGAGGCATCGCACACCGCAAGGGCTTCCCCGAAAGTTACGACCGCCGATCACTGCTGCGGTTTGTCACCAAGGTGAAATCGGGTGCGGCACAGGTGTCGGCACCCGTGTACTCGCACATGGAATACGACATTGTCCCCGGAGAATTCGTTACCGTCACGAGACCCGACATCCTCATCGTCGAGGGGCTCAATGTGCTGCAGCCGCCGCGGGGTGATGCGAGCCTCGCCGTCAGTGACCTATTCGACTTCACCGTCTACGTCGACGCCCGCACCGCGGACATCGAAAAATGGTACGTCGAACGATTCCTGCAACTGCAAGGCGGGGCGTTCGCAGACCCTCGCTCACACTTCCACAAGTACGCATCGTTGACCCGCGACGAAGCTGTTGCCGAAGCCACCGCGATTTGGAAAAAAGTCAACGAACCCAACCTGATCGACAACATCGCACCCACTCGTTCGCGCGCGCAGCTAATCCTGCGCAAGGGCGCTAATCACACGGTGTCGACCGTGCTGTTGCGCAAAATCTAGTTCGACAGGCGCGAACGAACCACCTCGACGAGGCGGCCCGCAACGGATTCGGCTGTGGCCTGGTCGACTGCCTCGACCATCACGCGCACCATCGGCTCAGTGCCACTGGGACGCAACAGCACGCGTCCCGAATCGCCGAGTGCCACTTCTTCGGCGGCAACGGCCTGGGCAATGACCTCGTCCGAAGCCAGACGAGTGTGGTTCACATCCCGAACATTCACCAGCACCTGCGGCATCGCCGTCATCACCGCAGCCAGTTCGGCGGCAGTCTTTCCCGTGCGTGCCATTTCGGCCGCAATCTGAATTCCCGTAAGAATCCCGTCACCGGTGGTCGCGTGTGACGACATGATCACATGGCCCGACTGTTCGCCGCCCAGCGAGTAACCGCCTGCGGCCATATCCTCGAGCACGTACCGATCGCCCACAGCCGTCTGACGCACAGTGATGCCGTGGCCCGCCATCGCGCGGTGCAGACCCAGATTGCTCATCACCGTGGCCACCAAAGTGGAATCCTTCAACAGCCCCCGTGCATTCATCGACACCGCCAGGATGGCCATGATCTGGTCGCCGTCAATGACAGCGCCGTTGGCGTCCACAGCAAGGCAGCGGTCAGCGTCACCATCATGCGCAATACCCAGGTCGGCACCTACGGCAACCACGGTGTCCTGCAAGACGTTGAGGTGCGTCGACCCGACACCCTCATTGATGTTCATGCCGTCGGGGTCACTGCCAATCACCGTGACGCGCGCACCCGCATCGGCGAAAACTCGCGGCGAAATTCCGGCGGCAGCTCCATGAGCACAGTCGATCACGACGTGCAGTCCCGCCAGCGACACATCGAGCGTCGACAGCAGGTGAATGACATAGCGGTCCTCGGCGTCCGAGAAACGGCGAATGCGTCCCACGTCAGAACCGGTCGGCAACAGCCGGTCGCCGTCCTTCATGTCCGCTTCGATACGGTCCTCGACTTCGTCAGGAAGTTTTGTGCCGCCAAACGAAAAGAACTTAATTCCGTTATCGGGTGCGGGGTTGTGCGACGCCGACAGCATCACACCAAAGTCGGCGTGAATATCGCCCACAAGAAAAGCGGCCGCGGGGGTCGGCAGGACTCCAGCATCGAGAACATCGATGCCCGAACTTGCCAGACCCGCCGAAACGGCCGCTGTCAAAAATTCGCCCGAGATACGCGGATCGCGAGCGACGATGGCCCGGGGACGACGACCCTCGGCACGAACCTCGTCGGCATGCCGCCCCTGTGTCAACACATGGGCGGCAGCCTGAGCGAGGCGCAGTGCCAAATCTGCCGTGAGTTCGCGATTCGCGAGCCCACGAACGCCATCGGTCCCGAAAAGTCGAGCCATAGCCGTGAGGCTGATTAACGCTTCGAGTACTGAGGAGCCTTGCGGGCCTTCTTGAGACCAGCCTTCTTGCGCTCCTTGATTCGTGCGTCACGAGTGAGGAAGCCAGCCTTCTTAAGCGAAGGACGGTTGTTCTCCACGTCGATCTCGTTCAGTGCACGGGCGATGCCGAGACGCAATGCGCCGGCCTGACCCGAGGGGCCACCACCCGAGATGCGTGCAACGACGTCGTAGCTGCCGGCGAGGCCGAGCAGGGTGAACGGGTCGTTGATGAGCTGCTGGTGCAGCTTGTTGGGGAAGTAGTCCTCGAGGGTGCGGCCGTTTACCTTGATGGTGCCCGAACCGGGGACGAGGCGGACGCGAGCGATCGCTTCCTTACGACGGCCAACTGCCTGACCCGACACGCTCAGTGAGAGGCGGGGAGCAGCAGCGGCTGCGGGTGCTGCCGAAGCTTCGGGAGCTTCGACGGATTCGCTAATCTTTGCCATTGTTCTAATCCTTCGCTATGCGCTTACTGGGCGACCTGGTCGAGCGTGTACACGGTGGGCTGCTGAGCGGCGTGAGGGTGAGTGTCACCCTTGTAGACCTTCAGCTTGCGGAACTGGTCGCGTCCGAGCGAGTTCTTGGGGAGCATGCCACGGATGGCCTTCTCGACAGCGCCAACGGGGTTCTTTTCGAGAAGCTCCGAGTAAGCAACAGCCTTGAGTCCGCCCGGGTAACCCGAGTGACGGTAGGCCATCTTCTGCGAGAGCTTGGAGCCGGTCAGGGCAACCTTCTCTGCGTTGATGATGATGACGAAGTCACCCATGTCCATGTGCTGGGCGAAGGTGGGCTTGTGCTTTCCGCGGAGGAGAGCAGCAGCGTGGCTGGCCAGACGGCCAAGAACCACATCGGCGGCGTCAATGATGAGCCACTCCCGCTGAACGTCAGCGGGCTTAGGTGAGAATGTACGCGTCACAGTAGTAGCGCTTTCTGGTCGAGGTGTTCGTGAATCCCGCTCCGATCGGTTTTCCGTGAGGAATTCCAGTTGGAGGGCTCAACTAGTGTCTCGTCGAGACACCAAGGGTCAAGAATAGCGCGGAATTACGCGGCGGTCAAACCAGCCGGCGTCGGGCCCTGGTCGATTCGGCCCGTTCCCCCAGCTGGGAATCGTCGGGATACCCCACTTCGACGAAAGTCAGGCCGTACGGTTTCGCGACAATGAACGCGCTCGTCCGTTTCTGCGCTTCCTGCAAACGCAGTGCATCCGCGGGTTCCAGTGCGCCGCGGCCCACGGCCACACACATTCCCACGAGGTTGCGGACCATCGAATGGCAGAACGCGTCGGCCTTGATGGTGGCAACGAGCACGCCCGCTTCGTCGCGGCGCCATGAGAATTCTTGCAACTCCCGAACTCGGGTCGCGGCGATTCGAGGTCGACAGTACGTCGTCCAGTCACGCAAACCCAACAGCGAGTGCGCTGCCTCGTTCATGCGATCCATATCCAGATCGTCCTTCACCCACCAGGTGTGACGTCGATTGCGAGGATCGCGAGGGACCGTGCCATCCGCCACCCGGTACTCGTACCGACGATAAATGGCCGAGAATCGTGCATCGAAACCCTCAGGAGCCTCGGTCACCGCGGTGATAAC
>CALBMG010000215.1 GCA_937896185.1 uncultured Microbacteriaceae bacterium
TCCACAAGCAGCTCGACGAGGCTTGGGCAGGCGAGAACTGTGGTCTGCTCCTCCGCGGAACCAAGCGTGAAGATGTAGAGCGCGGCCAGGTTGTTGTTAAGCCCGGCTCGATCGCACCTCACACCGAGTTCGAAGGTACCGCCTACATCCTGTCGAAGGACGAGGGTGGACGCCACAACCCCTTCTTCACCAACTACCGTCCTCAGTTCTACTTCCGCACCACTGACGTCACTGGCGTCATCGAGCTGCCCGAAGGAACCGAAATGGTCATGCCCGGTGACACCACCGACATGAAGGTGACCCTCATCCAGCCCATCGCTATGGAAGAGGGCCTCGGCTACGCAATCCGTGAAGGTGGCCGTACCGTCGGCGCCGGCACGGTGACCAAGGTCATCAAGTAGTCTTCACTACTGATTCGGAAGGGCTCCAGCTTCGGCTGGGGCCCTTTCTGTTTGTTCGCCACTTGTGTCAGTTGATGGTTTTGGGGGAGTACGCTCTGTAATGCGCCGTGTGTGCGCGAGAGGTTGAGTTCACCGATGAATCTGACGGCATTGCTGCGGCGCTGGCGAACGCTGTTGCCGCAGCGGGCTGATTATGCCGAGGCGCCCCGCAGTTGGCGGTCGGATCTGATGGCTGGAATCACGGTCGGAATAGTGGCGTTGCCGCTGGCGTTGGCGTTTGGTGTGTCCAGCGGGGTCGGTGCCGAGGCAGGGTTGATCACCGCAGTGGTGGCCGGGATTGTGGCCGCGGTGTTTGGTGGTTCGCCCGTGCAGGTGTCGGGTCCGACCGGTGCGATGGTCGTGGTGCTCGCGCCTATTGTCGTGCAATTTGGGGTTCCGGCGATTGTGCTGGTCGGTGTCATGGCGGGCGTCGTCTTGGTCGTTGCTGCGCTGTTGCGGTGGGGCCGAGCGATTGCATACATTCCGTGGCCCGTCATCGAGGGATTCACCGTCGGAATTGCCGTCATCATATTTCTGCAACAGATTCCGTTGGTTGCGGGCGATGCCGCGACAGATTCGACGAATGCGGTGGTAATCGCCGCAGCGTCGGTGTGGGGGATTCGTGATTCCGTGGTGGTGTGGAATCTGGTCGCGGTCGCAGTTGTGGCGTTGATTATGTGGGTGATGCCCAAAATTTCACGTGCGATTCCCGGCAGCATTGTTGCCATTGTCGTGGTCACCGTCGCCGCCGAATGGGCTGGTGTACCGCTCGAACGCATCGGGGAACTTCCGTCACAGTTGCCGCTTCCCGCTCTGCCTGCTATTGACCTGTCGACATTTGTCGCATTGGTTCCCGCGGCACTCACCGTTGCGGCCTTGGCGGGAATCGAATCGCTGTTATCTGCCCGAGTGGCGACCACCATGGTGGACTCTGGCCCGTATGACCCCGACCGCGAACTGTTCGGGCAGGGCCTGGCGTCAATCGCGGCCGCCGCATTTGGTGGGATGCCAGCGACAGGCGCGATTGCCCGCACAGCGGTGAATGCCCGCTCGGGTGCTCGCACACGCATCGCGGCTATCGTGCACGCCGTCGTGTTGGTGCTCGTCATCTACGGTGCATCCTCGTGGGCTGAACGCATCCCGTTGCCCGCACTGGCGGGCGTGCTCATGGTTACCGCCGCGCGAATGGTGCCTCGTGGAGCTACCCGCAGTATTTTGCGGTCCACGAAATCCGACGCATTCGTGTTTGTCGCCACGGCCGTGATCACCGTCGCCTTCGACCTCATCGATGCTGTGGCCATCGGGATTATGGTCACCGCTGTCTTTGCATTGCGCCAATTGACCAGGTCGTCGGGCGTTCACCGCGAATACATTCCGGGGGAGGCCCAGCCGCAAGACGACCAGATCGCCGTGTTCCGGCTCGACGGGGCCCTGTTCTTTGGCGCGGCGGAACGCATCTTTGAACGACTCGTCTCGGTCGCGGGGGTCAGGGTCGTCATCCTCAGGATGTCGGGTCTGCAATTCCTCGACGCAACCGGCGCCCATGTGCTCGTCGATGTCGTCGACAGACTGCATGACCACGGTGTCGACGTCATTGTGAAGGGCATACAGCCCGAACATCACGGACTGGTCAGCAGGGTGGGCCTGCCGGGCAGCGTGCCACTCTGTGCGAGCCTTGATGAGGCACTCACCGTCGCACGCGCACTGGTGGCCGCGCGGTAATCTGTTCAGCAAACGAGGAGTCACTCATGAAGGTCGTCAACGAAACAATTTTCCGCCTGTTCCTGGGCGCCGTACTGACCTGGGTTGCCCTGTTCCTCGTCTATGTCACCAATGCGGGGCAGTCACCGGAACTTGCCGCCGTGACAGCACTGAGCCTGGCCGTGGGCGGAAGCGGCCTGGCGTGGATTATGTGGGTTGCCGTGTCCGTCACGATCGCCATCATCACGCGCAAAACCCCCGAATCCAGCACACGCAACGTCGTGACATACATCGTGCCCGTCATCGCAGCATCCATCAACGTGCTCATCGCGGTACTCATGGTCAACGGCACGGGAGGACAAGGACTCAGCGACCTGTTCATCCCCATTGCGATAATTTCGAGTATCGCATTTGCGGGCGCAGCCGTCGTCGCCCTGGGACTCAGCCGAATTCTTTTTCGGTGGCTCAACTCCCGCTAAAAACCGACACGCCCGGGTTGCGTAATTGCCCTGAGTGTGGCAGACTCGACAAGTTGTGAAATTTCGCGCCTATCGTGCGTGAATCACTGCCAGTCAGTGCCCAGGTTCTCTGGGCCGCGGGCAGACAATACGGCCTCGGCCGGTTGATAGAAGAACAGTGGTGCGCAAGCACAAAATGCTCACGCGGTGGATACCCCAGCGCGCAGGAAAGAAAGAGTGGACCATGGCGGGACAGAAAATCCGCATTCGGCTCAAGTCGTATGACCACGCCGGACTCGACGCCTCGGCACGAAAGATCGTTGACACGGTTACCCGTGCAGGTGCAACTGTAGTTGGCCCCGTGCCTCTGCCGACCGAGAAGGATGTCGTTGCCGTCATCCGCTCACCTCACAAGTACAAGGACAGCCGCGAGCACTTTGGGAAGCGCACACACAAGCGTCTCATCGACATCATCGACCCGACGCCCAAGGCTGTCGACTCGCTGATGCGTCTCGACCTGCCCGAAGACGTCTCCATCGAAATCAAGCTCTAAGGACTCCCCGCATGA
>CALBMG010000216.1 GCA_937896185.1 uncultured Microbacteriaceae bacterium
TCGGGCAACACTGACGACATTGACAAAGCCACGAAGCTGCTGGACGACGCCACGCGCGCGCTGGGTGCAATTGTGACGCACAATTAACGGGTGGGAAAACCCGACACTGGTTTCGCCAGCACACTACTCACCGAACGCGCCGCACGAGCGCGGTATCGGCGGATTCTGCGATTTGCGACACGGCACCTGATCAGCCTGTGGTGGCACGAACTGTTGCTTCCCCAACTGGGCTTGATGTCCGTCTCGAACAGAACCCGCACCCGCCGATTGCAACGAATAGCGCGAAGCTTTCAGAAACTCGCGCTCGACCTCAGCGGCCTGCTGATCAAATTGGGCCAGTTCATGTCAACCCGTCTGGACGTGCTGCCACCCGAAATCACACGTGAGCTGGAAGGGCTGCAAGACGAAGTTCCCGCGGTCGAATTCGCCACAATCCGCGCGATGGCCGAGCGTGAACTGGGTGTCGCCCTCGACAGCGTGTTTAGTCACGTCGACCCACACCCGCTCGCCGCCGCCTCGTTAGGGCAAGTCCACCGAGCCACACTGCACACAGCAGACGCCGAAATTTCGGGACTCGACGCTGTGGTCATCAAGATTCAGCGGCCCGGGATCGACCAAATCGTGGATGTGGACCTTCGTGCACTGACCAAAATTGCGGGATGGCTCAGCCGAATTTCACTGATCAACCGCCGGGCCGACATGCCCGCGCTGATGGATGAATTCGCGCACACATGCCGTCAAGAAATCGACTACATCAACGAAGCGGCAAATGCTGAACGATTTGCATCAAACTTTGCCGACAACCCACGTGTGCGCGTGCCCCGGATTGTGTGGGAGCGTTCAACACGGCGTGTGCTGACACAAGAAGACGTCACAGACATCAAAATCACCGACACAGAAGGGTTGCGTGCGGCAGGAATCGACCCTGCAGAAGTGGCCGACGAATTCGCGTCGATCATGTTCGACCAAATTTTTGTGCACGGATACTTTCATGCAGACCCGCACCCGGGCAATGTTTTTATTCAACGGATTTCACCCGCCACGAACGGTGATTCCGGCGACAGCAGCACCGACGCTCCCGTGAAATGGCGGATGACGTTCATCGATTTCGGCATGATGGGCGAAGTCCCCGACAGCCTGGGTGCGGCTTTGCGCACGACCGTCATCGCCGCCGCGTCGCGCGACGGCGCCGGGATGGTCGACGGCATGCGCCAAATCGGTGTGCTGATGCCAACCGCCGACACAGTGGAACTAGAACGAGCACTCACCAAGGTGTTTGAGCGATTTGGTGGGGTCAGTTTCGTCGAACTGCAAAAAGTCGACCCCCGCGAATTTTTGGCGTTCGCCACAGAATTTTCCGACATCGTGCGCGCACTTCCGTTCCAATTCCCCGAAAATTTCCTGTTGGTGGTCCGCGCAATTTCGCTGACATCGGGAGTCTGCAGCGCGGTGAACCCGCACTTCAACATCTGGAACGCAGTCGAACCATATTCCGCCAAACTAATCCGCGCCGAGGGCGGCAACGTTGTCAATGGTTTTGTCCGCGAAGGAATCAGCACAGCAAGCCTGTTGTGGCGCCTGCCCCGACGAATCGACGGACTGATACTGCGTGCCGAACAAGGCCAGTTATCCGTGCGAACCCCCGAACTGGAACGACGAACGTCGGCACTGAACCGCACGTTGCGCCAAGCAATTTCCGCGATTTTGTTCGGCTCGTTGTTTGTGGGTGGAATACTCGTCGGCGACCGCGATCTTCAGGTCGGTAACGCGCTCATGTGGCTGTCTGCCCTGCCGCTGCTGCACGCAATCTTTGCCGGCATGATTGGCCGCAAATAGGGGCTAAATGCATCACGCGAACGGGATACCGTCGGGATACTGCGTGAATTGAAGGTGACGGCGGTCTTGTTTCCGTCAGCCCGTGAGGCGGTCTAGATGCCGGCGGCGCGTTCCGCGGTTTCGACGACGTTCTTCAGCAGCAGCGCGCGGGTCATGGGCCCCACTCCACCGGGGTTGGGCGATATCCACGATGCCACCTCGGCCACGGCCGGGTCGACGTCGCCGGCAATGCGGGAGCTGCCGTCAGGGTTGGTGACGCGCGAGACGCCCACATCCAAAACGATGGCGCCGGGCTTCACATTGTCGGCGGTCACAATCGAGGGCGAACCGGCAGCGGCGACGATCACGTCGGCGGCGCGCAGGTGCTCGTTCAAGTTCACAGTGCCCGTGTGGGTCAGCGTCACGGTGGCGTTGACTTCTTTGCGGGTCAGAAGCGACCCGATGGGACGACCCACGGTGATTCCACGGCCGATGACGACCACGTTTTTGCCCGCCCACGAAATTCCGTGATGTTCGACGAGGTCGATCACGCCGCGGGGCGTGCAGGGCAGCGGCGAATAGATGGGGCCCGAGGCGCGCAGCACCAGTCGGCCCAGATTCGTGGGGTGCAGCCCGTCGGCGTCCTTGACGGGGTCGATGCGTTCCAAGATGGCGTCGGTGTCGATGTGCTTGGGCAACGGCAACTGCACGATGTATCCCGTGACGTCGGGGTTCGCGTTCAGTTCGTCAAGCACCGATTCCAGTTCGGCCTGTGTGGTGTCTTCCGGCAGGTCGCGACGAATCGACGCGATGCCCACCTCGGCGCAGTCCTTGTGCTTGCCGCCCACGTACCACTGCGAACCCGGGTCGGAACCGACCAGCACGGTCGCTAGCCCCGGCACAACACCGCGGTCGCGCAGCGCAGCCACGCGCACCGTCAGGTCGTCCTTAATTGCCCGCGCTGTGGCGGTGCCGTCCAGAATCTGTGCGGTCACAGAATTAGACGAGGCCGGGGTACAGCGGGAAGGCTGCAGCCAAAGCGTCGGTGCGTGCGCGCAGTGCGTGCAGGTCGGGGTTCGGCATCAACGCACCGGCGATGATGTCGGCAACCTCGACGAATTCTGCGTCATCGAAACCGCGGGTCGCCAGAGCGGCGGTGCCGATGCGGACACCGCTGGTGACCATCGGCGGGCGGGGGTCGTTGGGGACCGAGTTACGGTTCACGGTGATGCCCACCTCGTGCAGCAAGTCCTGTGCCTCGACACCGTTGATGGCCGAGTTACGCAGATCGGCGAGCACCAGGTGCACGTCGGTGCCACCGGTCAGCACGTCGAGGCCCGAAGCCTTCGAGTCGTCCGCCGTCAGACGGGTTGCCAGGATCTGCGCGCCACGGATGGTGCGTTCCTGACGGTCGCGGAATTCGGGTTCAGCAGCGGCCTTGAATGCGACAGCCTTGGCGGCGATCACGTGCATCAACGGGCCACCCTGCTGGCCGGGGAACACGGCCGAGTTGAGCTTCTTGCCCAGCTCCTCGTCGCGCGACAGGATGACACCCGAGCGGGGGCCAGCGAGAGTCTTGTGCACGGTCGACGACACAACGTCGGC
>CALBMG010000217.1 GCA_937896185.1 uncultured Microbacteriaceae bacterium
GCGCCTCGGGAATTATCGAGGCCATCCGTCGTGCTGCCGTTGGCGAAAACCTCATGGATTCCGTCACGGTCGAGGGCGCGATGCGGCGGGTGCGTGAAGCACTCGACGTGGCAAACCCGCTGGACGATCTGACACCGCGTGAGCTCGACATCCTCGAACTCGTCGCCGAGGGTTTATCTAATCGGGAAATCGCCGGGCGCCTGTTCCTCGCCGAAAAGACGGTCAAAAACTATGTAAGCGGTATTCTCAGCAAGCTCGGCATGCAACGCCGCACCCAAGCCGCACTGTTCGCAAACGAGTGGATGCCCAAAAAGTCTTAACGAACCGCGTTAGCGGCCCGCACGCCCCATCGCAAGCCCTTCACCAGCGGGTAGATCGCCAGATACGCCCAGCGAGGCGCACGCAACGCAGTCGAACGTACACCGTGATGGTTGTACGTGTGATCGATGCGTTTAGCATAGGCCGCAAAATCGGTGGGGCTGTCGTCCATGCGTCGTGCGCTCATGCCGGCAACCATGGTCGGTACGTATGAAATCGTGTAACCCGCATCGTTGATGTGAACGGCCAGGTCGAGGTCCTCGTGCATCAAGTTCTCTTCATCGAGGCAGGTTTCGTCGCGCACCGCATGCCACACATCGCGGCGAACTGCCATATTAGTTCCAAAGAGGAACTGGTAGTCGTCGGTCAGTTTGAACATGGCACGGCGCAGCGTGTCGTCCGCAATCAGACCAAAACGCCGAAATGGCATGTCGTAATACAGGACCGGACCGGTCGTCGCGGCGACGTGTTCGTCCTCATACGACTTTTGGACCTCCTCGACCCAGTTCGGCTCAATCGCGGAATCGGAATCGATACGACCAATGATGTCACCCGTTGCGGCATCAAAACCAGCGTTACGAGTGGGAGTAATTCCCTGCATCGCCGACTGCTCGATCAACACGAGCGGCGCCTCGGGATTCGAAAGCTGCAGTTCCTGGACGATCTCGACCGTTCGGTCGGTGGACATGTTGTTCACCACAATGATCTCGTGCGCGGGAACTGTCTGAGACAGTGCCGCAAGAAGGCACGTGCGGATTGTGTCTTCCTCGTTGTACGCAGGAATGACAATCGAAACAGATTTCACAATGCACCTTTCGGGGATTCCACCAGAATATCAGCGCAACCGCTGCCATCCCGGGATTTCGTATCGTTATCAAACCGCACCAGATAAGCGGGTACAAATATGCTTTTGTGCGCTAGTGTTCAGTTAGAAGTTGGATGTGACTCCCGGCCCGTGCCGACCCTGAGTATCACCGACTGCAGGGATCGACGGTCGGTTCAAGCAATACCAAAGGAGTACCCCATGGCAACTGGTGTCGTGAAATGGTTCAACAACGAAAAGGGCTACGGCTTCATCACCCCCGACGAGGGCGGCGCTGACCTGTTCGCTCACTACTCGTCGATCGAGTCGGACGGCTTCCGTTCGCTCACCGAAAACCAGCGCGTGGAGTTCGAAGTCGCTCAGGGCGACAAGGGACCCCAGGCTGCACACATCCGTGGTCTCTAAGTCTTAGAGATAAAAAGTAGGGCCCGTCACCACGGTGACGGGCCCTACTTTTATGGAAGTTTTACTTGCCGTACTTTGGCAGAAGGTACAGCGGGATCATCCACGCGACGCAGGACATGACCACTGCTCCACCGAAAATGACGGCTTCCCAACCGGGAACCTGGAATGCATAGCCCATCAACGGGAACGAACCAATGAAGAGGGCAAACGAAGCAATTTTCGCAAGGATGTTCATACCCATAATCCTAATAGCCAACGCGCCTGCTGTCGGCAAATTCGGGACAAATTGAGCCAAAAGTCATATGGCGCGCCCCGTGGGACGCGCCATAAAACGTGTGCGGTGCTAACTATGCCTTGCGAATTGCCGCACTGACCGGAGTCGGGTTCTGGAACAGATCCAAAACCGGGCAGTGAGCATCAACAGCGGCCTGAAGCTCCTCATAACGTTCCTGAGTCTCGGGACCCGTAACCGTCACGTCAAAATGAACGTCGGTGAAACCTGCACGAACCGACTCGTCGAAACCAAACAGCTTGCGTGCGTCGAGGTGAGCGGTCGACACAATGTTGATGTCGTCGACCTGGATTCCCAATGCGAACGCGTACAAGCGGTACACGACAATCTGGCACGAAATCAGGGCACCGAGTGCGTATTCAACGGGGCTTGCTGCCACATCGTCACCCGCCAACGCAGCGGGCTCGTCCACGACGAAGGTGTGCTTGCCGACAGTGATTTCCGACGCAACAGAACCGACGCCGACGCCGGTGGCGCGATATGTCAAATTGGCGCTGGCCGGGTTCTCATCGACGCGAGCCTTCCAGGCGCCCGCAGCAGAAGCGAGGCGTTCGGCACGATCAGAACCATCAAGAATTTCAGTGAGTGAAGTAGTCATGTCCTCACGGTAAACGACGACGTCCCCGCCGTACAGCGGGGACGTCATACAAGGTCAAACAGTGAAACACATCGTCATCCTGTGTCACATTTCGCAACGAAACTAGACTGCGGCGGCTCGCTCTACGACCAATTCACGAACACGGGCGGCATCAGCCTTGCCCCCCATCGCCTTCATGACGGCACCAATAACGGCGCCGGCAGCCTGGACTTTGCCCTCGCGAATCTTGTCCAACACATCGGGTTGCGCCAACAGGGCCTCGTCAATAGCAGCAATCAGTGCACTGTCATCCGAAACGACGGCGAGTCCGCGGGATTCGATGATCGCACGCGCGTCTCCCTCCCCCGCGATCAGACCAGCGAGCACCTCACGGGCCAGCTTGTCATTAACAATTCCTTCATCGATCACGGACTGCAGGTCGGCAATCTGTGCCGCGGTGACCAACGTGGTCGCATCGACTCCGCGGTCGTTAGCGATGCGGCTCACTTCACCCATCCACCACTTGCGCGCGGCGGAGGCGGGTGCGCCAGCCTCGATCGTCTCCCGCACTTCGACCAGCAGGCCGGCGTTGACGATTGCTTGGAAATCCACGTCCCTGAAACCCCATTCGGCCTTCAAACGTCGACGTTGTGCGGCCGGAGGCTCGGGAAGTGCGTTGCGCAGTTCCTCGACCAGTGCACGGTCGGGGCGGATCGGCATCAGATCAGGCTCCGGGAAATAGCGGTAGTCGTCTGCATCGGACTTGGGGCGACCGGGCGACGTAGTTCCGGTGTCCTCGTGCCAGTGGCGGGTCTCTTGCGTGATCGAACCACCCTTTTC
>CALBMG010000218.1 GCA_937896185.1 uncultured Microbacteriaceae bacterium
CGAGCAGTTCATTATGGCGACGAATCTGATGCAACCAGAGGCCAATCACCACAACGCCAAGACCGACGTAAAGGACTGAAAAGGTGACTCGCACAGGCATTCCTGTGACCGTGTTGATTTTGGCTGCATCGAGAACGAGTTGGATTACCACGCCGCGAATGGCTGTAACCACTACCAGCGCGGCGAAAAGCGACCACCCCTGAAACTTGCGATTGAAGAGTTTGAAAACCCAGACGAGCATCCAAAGCAAAGCCCACATTGCGACCTGGGCAACGAAGATGATCAACAAACGTGCAGCGGGCTGCCCGTTTGACACTTGAGCGCTGTCAAACCAGTTGGCGAGCAAGTTCCAAAAGAGCAGGATTAGGAACACGGGTAATCCAAGGGCGTCGGCCGGCGTTAGACCTTCTCGAATCAGACCCCTGAGGTTCACGTTATTGGCCAAACCCGATCTCGGCGAAGTACTTGCGAACAGCAGCAACTCGAGGGTTCATAGTCGAATCTTGCGCTAAGTCGAGCGCTTCATATATCTGCACAAGGTATCTCTCGATCGACTTGGTGCTCGTTCCCAGGCGTTTAGCTATCTCGTTATTGACGTACCCCTCGGCCAGGAGTTGGAGTACGAGGAATTGTCTATCGTTCAGGACCTTGAGGGAGTTGCTCGCGTTGGAATCTTGGCGCACCTCCAGCGACTTGTCGGCAAGCACCTTTTCGAGGGCTTTCAACAGGTATGCGGTGTCGCTGACCAGGTGTTTGCGCAGAAAGCCAACGTTCGGTGGCAACTCGATACCGTCTCGCGATGCCGAACGCGCATCGGGGTATTTCGTCAGAATCAGCACTGCAATATCTGGGCGCGTTTCGTGCAATACGTGGGCGAGGTGAATGCCATTCGGTCCCGAACCCAAATCGACATCGAGAAGCATTACATCTGGGTCAAACTCCGCAACAAGTTGCCGAGCCGCGGAACTGCTGCTCGCGGCACGCACCTCGAACCCAGCTCGGCCTAGCTCTTGCACGAGCAGATCTTGGACGAGTGGTTCATCTTCAACCACAACCAGTCTGCGAGCGTCTTGTTGCATGCTTCCAAACTAACAAGCGAAATCTCTGCGGAAACCGCGCGTGAGGGATTTCCCTAGCATTTCAAGGCCTTCAAAAATCGCCTACTTACCCTTTCCCTGAATCTTCCTAACCAACCGAAGAAGGGGACTCGATGTCATTCATCTTGCGTAGTTCAAAAACGTCGCGACTGGCCAAGCTGGTCGCATCATCGGTCAGCGCTTTCGCCCTAGTGGCAACAGCCTTGATCGGTGCCACCATCACCGCAGCTCCGGCTCAGGCTGTGCAGCGCATCAACCCCGAGGCGAAGCTGGGTATTGGCCCACCCGTCACGGACGGTTTCTATTACGACTTCGATGTCGAGACGGCGTTCACACCAGAGGACATGAGCGCCTTGGACAAAGAAATGAGCCGAATCGTCCGCGAGGGTCAGCGTTTCATGCGCCGCGTTGTCACAGAGGACGAGGCGCGTGCCGAGCTTGCGTCCGAGCCGTACAAACTGGAACTCATTGGCCTGAAGGGCGGAAACACTGGGGACGACAACGAAAGTGTCGAGGTGGGAGGTTCCGAACTGACCATCTATGACAACGTCGATCCCAAGACCGGCGAGACGGTGTGGAAGGACCTGTGCCGTGGGCCCCACCTTCCGAACACCCGCATGATTGGCGAGGGCGTCAAGTTGATGCGTTTGGCTGCCGCCTATTGGCGCGGTTCCGAGAAGAACAAGCAGCTGCAGCGAATTTACGGCACGGCATGGCCCAACAAGCAGGGTCTGCGCGAGTACACGGAACGCCTCGAAGAGGCGGCTAAGCGTGATCACCGTCGTTTGGGGGCGGAACTGGATTTGTTCTCGTTCCCTGACGAAATCGGGTCGGGTCTGGCCGTGTTCCACCCCAAGGGCGGTGTGGTGCGCAAGACCATGGAGGATTATTCCCGCAAGCGTCACGAAGAGGGCGGATACGAGTTCGTGTACTCGCCGCACATTACCAAGCAGAACCTTTTCGAACAGAGCGGTCACCTTGCCTGGTACAAGGACGGAATGTTCCCTCCAATGCACCTCGACGAGGTTCGTAATGATGCGGGCGAGGTGACTCGTGCTGGCGTTGACTATTACCTGAAGCCGATGAACTGCCCGTTCCACATCCTCATTTACCGGTCGCAGGGACGCTCGTATCGTGACTTGCCGTTGCGGTTGTTTGAATTTGGTTCCGTCTACCGCTACGAAAAGAGCGGTGTTGTGCACGGATTGACCCGTGTACGCGGTATGACCCAGGACGACGCCCACATCTTTACCACCGTCGAGTCGATGGAGGCCGAACTGAAGGGCGTCCTGGACTTCGTTTTGGGATTGCTGCGCGATTACGGT
>CALBMG010000219.1 GCA_937896185.1 uncultured Microbacteriaceae bacterium
TGGAGCAGCTTTCACGTTACCCACGCAGCAAACGAATTGCCATCATCACGAAGACGGATACCGTGTCTCCGACTGAGGTTCTCGACAAATTGACCGAAATTAAGGACATGTTGCCCTGGGATCTGGTTGTGCCGCTTTCGGGAAAAACAGGGGACCGTGTCGACATTTTGGTGAACGAGATTATTCCATTGCTCCCCGAATCGCCGCTGTTGTATGACGAATCCGACATTACGGACGAGAAGGCTGCGGACCGTATTTCGGAGCTTGTGCGAGAGGCTGCGCTCGAAGAACTCGCGGATGAACTCCCACATTCTCTCGCCGTAACGTTAGAAGATATTGTTCCGGGAGCGAATGGCGAGAAAACTCGCGTGTTTGTCAACGTCATCGTCGAACGTGACAGCCAAAAGGGCATCATCATTGGTCATCGCGGCTCAATGCTTCGACTAATCGGTGAGCGTTCACGCCCCGCAATCGAAGCAATCATGGGAGAGCCTGTATTCCTTGCTCTGCACGTGAAGGTAGCAAAGGACTGGCAACGAGACCCGAAGCAGCTTGGTCGCTTGGGTTTCTAACGGTATTTCGGGTGCTGTGTTACCCTAAAACTGTGTTCACCGGTCTTCTTCTTAGCGGCCGCGACGGGTCCTAACCTCAGGCCTCACCTGTCGCGGTGTCTCGCGTTGGCCGTAACTATAAGAAGCGTAGGAGAAACCAGTGAAGAACAACCAGAAGCCCTCGTCCATGCCGGTACACCGTTACCGAGCTTTCCAAGACATCATTTCCGTCGACCTGCCTGATCGCACCTGGCCCACACAACGCATCACGGAAGCTCCGCGCTGGTGTGCGGTTGACCTCCGTGACGGTAACCAAGCCCTGATTGATCCCATGAGCCCCGAGCGCAAACGCATCATGTTCGAGGCACTGGTAAAGATGGGCTACAAGGAAATCGAGGTGGGTTTCCCCTCGGCAAGCCAAACCGATTTCGATTTTGTTCGGTCCATCATCGAGGATGGTCTGATTCCCGATGATGTCACCATTCAGGTCTTGACCCAGTCGCGTGAGCACCTGATTCGGCGCACATTCGAATCGATCGCAGGTGCACG
>CALBMG010000220.1 GCA_937896185.1 uncultured Microbacteriaceae bacterium
ACTCGTCCCCAGCAAACTCACCTTGCAACATATGTTGTCACCGCTGAACAGCTTCGTTCGCGCGGCATCGACATCGTGGATGATGCTCCGTCAGCTCGAATCATGCGCAGTGTTCTGATGAAGCCGGAGCACGAGGTCTTGATCCCTGAAATGCACCACCACGTGTCCATGTGGTCGAGGCGTGCCCGTGAACGGTTCGTGCCCCAAGGTTAGGTAGCCTGTCAGGGGAGGTCTGATGTCAGAAAACCTGAGTCGCAGGGCGATGTTGGTCACAGGCGGAGTTGTCGCTGTTGGTGCTGTGGCAGTGCTCTCGGGCTGCTCAAACGGGGGGACCCCGTCGGGGTCGGCGACCGAGGCTATCGCACAGCTCACCGATTTGGCTGTTGGCGAAAGTCGGAACTACTCGGTGAATGGCACGGACATGGTGATCACCCGGGTCACCGAAACCGAGGTTGTCGCTTTCGACGCCGAATGCACCCACGAGGGGTGCCGCACCGGTGCACGTGACGGAGTAATTTTCTGCGATTGTCACAGTGCTGAATTCGATCCGAACACCGGTGAGCCCATTTCTGGTCCCGCACAGACCGCACTCGCGTCGATTCCCGTGGTGGTTCTCGATGGCGGGGTATTTTTCGCCTCGTAAACATCGAACACCGATAGCGTGGAGGCATGAACCCCGAGAACCCGAAAGGTTTGACCCGCATCGAGGTCGAGTCCCGGGTTAGTAATGGGTTGACAAACGTTTTTCCTCATCGAACGAGCCGGTCCATCACTCACATAATTCGGGCGAATATCTTTACCCTCTTTAACGGTGTTGTTGGGGGAGCCTTCATAGTTCTTCTCGTCGTTGGTGAATGGAAAGACGCGCTGTTTGGGATCGCGTTGCTGTTCAACGTCGCCATTGGGATTGTGCAGGAATTGCGGTCGAAGTTCACCCTGGATCGGCTCGTCATGTTGCACCAAAACACTGCACGGGTGATACGAGATTCCGTGGTGGTCGTGATTCGTCGCGACATGGTGGTGTTGGACGACATTGTCGTGGTTCAGCCCGGTGACGAATTTCCCGCGGACGGTGTGGTGGTTCACGGTTCGGGGTTGACGGTTGACGAGTCAATGTTGACGGGCGAGGCCGAACCAGCGATTAAATCTGCGAACGCTACCGTTTTTGCAGGATCTGGTGTGGTCGAAGGTACCGCAGTCATCCGAGTGACTGCGGTGGGAGAGTCCACGTATGCAAACACCGTCGCCGTCGAGGCACGAAAATTTTCGGTGGTGGCATCGGAACTGCGCGACTCGTTGAACACCGTGGTTAAGTGGATTTCCGTCGCCTTGATTCCGTTGGTTGCGATTATCGCTAACGGGCAGATTCAGTCCGTGGGTGGTTTTGCGGGGCTGTCGCACACCGATGCGCTGCGCGAGGCCGTTGTTGGGACAGTCGCCAGCGTGATCGGCATGGTTCCGCAAGGCCTTGTGCTCATCACGTCGATTGCTTTCGCGGTTTCGGCCGTCACGCTGGCCCGGCGGCAGGTGTTGGTTCAGGAGTTGCACGCTGTCGAAGGGTTGGCTCGTGTCGATGTCGTCTGCTTCGATAAAACCGGCACGTTGACCGACGGAACTATCAGTTTCGACAGGATGGTCGAGTTTGATGTCGCAATCGATGCCGAGCTCCGCGATGCAGCGATTGCCCTCTTTGCCCACGATGTTTCGGCGAACACAACCGCTCAGAGTCTCCGATTTCATTTTCACGTTCGAAAATCTGCAACCCTCATTGCTGCGATTCCGTTCAATTCGGCCAGCAAATGGAGTTCGGTGACGGTGTCGCACAGTGTCGGAACGCTCACCTGGATTTTGGGAGCTCCCGAAATTGTGCTGATCGGTAATTCTGTCGACATGGTTGAGGCGCGCGAATCGTGTGCCCAGATTGCGGCAACGGGTGTGCGTGTCGTCGCACTGGTTGTGTCCCACACGGAGCCCAGCGAGGGACAGGTTCCGAGCGATGTGCGTGCTGTTGCGGCAATGGTGTTCAGCGAACAATTACGATCCGATGCG
>CALBMG010000221.1 GCA_937896185.1 uncultured Microbacteriaceae bacterium
AGCTTTGAATCTTCCGAAGAACTGCACAGGTTTAACCGTAACAGTGTCGGTAGGTGAACCTGTAAAAGTAACCGTCGATTTTATCGGAACGAAGGATGATGTAAATCTGTTCACTTCCTTTGTTCAGGGTTACGTGCTGGACCCTGAAAACAAGTACACGGAGACTTACGTGTTGAAGGAGAAAGAATGACAATTGAAGCCAAAATAATAGCCGACTCCATCACTGAGGATGGGAATCGACTGACGACGATGCAGTTGATGTACCCACGATTCATCCACTCCGAATTCATGACGCATCGGGTGTTCTCTCGTAACGCATCGTCTTCAAGGGCTATCCCCATAGCAAAGATGATACAAAGCGTTCGAGATAACCCGGCAATGCCGATTCATTGGGGAAAGAATCAGCCTGGAATGCAGGCTGACGAAGAGGTTGACAAGATCACAATGCATCGAGCAAAGGTTGCGTGGTTGGGGGCAATGGACAGCGCATGCCGATACGCTGAGGAATTAGCGAATCTCGGTGTGCACAAGCAAATCGCCAATCGACTCCTCGAACCATTCCAACACATCCACGTCGTGGTCACGTCTACCGAGTGGGACAACTTCTTCGCCCTGCGGGATCACCCGAACGCGCAACCTGAGTTTCAGGAGTTGGCAGGCCAGATGCACTGCCTGCATCTGATGAATACTCCGAAACTCGTCGCATTCGGCGACTGGCACCTACCCTACACGGATTATGGTGACGGTGCAGTGCCCAGGAGGGTCGTCAAATCTGCAGCCAGTTGCGCTCGTGTCTCTTACACGAACCATGAAGGGAAGGAAAGCACGGACGAAGAAGATGCCAAGCTGTATCTTCGCCTGATCACAGCCGACCCTCCCCACATGTCTCCGGTCGAGCACCAAGCCATGGCAGTTCCTGGCAACAAGTTCTATGCGAACTTCCGTGGTTGGCGTCAGCATCGTTGGGAGCTTGAACGCAGACCAAACGCATAAATTACAGCGCCCCAAAATCCCTAGACCGCATAGACGGCCACGGATTTTCAATCCACGCGCCACAGCGCGC
>CALBMG010000222.1 GCA_937896185.1 uncultured Microbacteriaceae bacterium
GTTCAAACCCTCACCAAGCCAGAGGCTTAGTGGTTTATTTTTCGACCAGGGTGACCTCGAACGAGTAGAGGTCGGGGCGGTAGCAGTGTGACCCGAATTCGATGGCTTTTCCGCTGTTGTCGAACGCAGTGCGTTCCATCGTCAACAGCGCAGAGTGACGATCGATGTCGAGCAATTGGGTGTCTTCAGTTGTGGCGGTTCGCGCCGAGATGCGCTGTTTGGCCACGCGAAGTGTGACTCCGCGTGAGCGCAGGATTTCATACAGGCCTTGGGCTTCGAGATCGGCTGCCGTGATGTCGGTAAATTCTGCAGGCAGCCAGTTTTCGAGCACGGATACTGGGACGCTGTCGGCGAGGCGGACGCGGCGCACGTGCAGCACGGAGCTTCCTTCGGGGACGGCGAGGCGGTCGGCAATGAGTTCGTTGGCTTTGCGGATGTCGACGGCGAGAATTCGGGTGCTGGGCTTCTGCCCGCTCTGCTGCAGGTCTTCGTACAGCGAGGTCAGTTCGACGCTGCGGGTGACGCGTCCGTGGACCACCTGGGTTCCGATTCCGCGTCGTCGCACGAGCAGGCCTTTGTCGACGAGGTCCTGGATTGCGCGGCGGATGGTCGGGCGGCTGAGTCGCAGACGTTCGCCGAGCGCTACCTCGTTTTCCAGTCTGGCTCCGGCGGGGAGGGTGCCGTCCATGATGGCATTTTCGAGTCGCTGTGAGACTTGGAAGTACAGGGGGATGGGGCCCGAACGGTCGAGTCCAGAGAAGATATCGAGCGTGAGAGCTTCGTTGTCGTCCGCCATTGGAGGCCTTTCGGGTGGGGTGACAAGCCCGGTACTTTGTCAATTTGTACTGACATTAGCATAAAACTGCGGTTTCGTGGTGTAAGCGTTTGCAGTTCTACGCTGAAGTAATGCAACAATTTCGCGCGTACCTACCCGCGCTCTTCTCGTCCATCTTCTGGGCAACCAACTTCGTCTTCGCACCCGCACTCGTCGCCGCGATAGGTCCCATCCAGTTGACCGGAGCCCGATGGGTCATCGCACTGCTGCTCTTGATCCCGCTGGCACTCATCATCGAAAAACCCCGGCTCAGCCTCGTTCTGTCCGAATGGAAGCTGCACCTCGTGCAATCACTGTTGGGCTACTCGGGGTACGCGATGCTGCTGTACTTCGCACTGACCACCACCTCGCCCGTCACGGCCGCCGTGCTCGTGGCCCTCAACCCCGCAGCAATCGCCGTGGCCGCACGCTACGTGCTCGGTGAACGCATCACAACCACCGGCAAAATCGGCATCGGCATCTCGTTCATCGGCGCGCTCGTCGTCGTGCTGGGCAGCGGGGTCGATGGTGACATCAGCTTCAAGACCGGCGACGCGTTGCTCTTGCTTGCAACGGTACTGTGGACGATTTATTCCATGATCGCGCCGAAACTCACCACCCCGCCCGTTACCGCGACCGCCACACAGGCCGCCATCTCGAGCATCATCATGCTTCCCATCATGGGAATCGACATCGCGCTCGGCAACACGGGTTGGATGGCACTCGACACCACGACCTGGGTGGGCATTTTCTGGGTCGGGCTCATCCCCTCGGCGGCCGCCTATTTCCTCTGGAACATGTCGGCCGAAACGATCGGGGCAACTCGCACCGGGTCCTCTATTAACCTGATCCCCGTCTTCACCGCAATTCTCGTCGTGCTCATGGGCGGCGGAATCGGATTGTGGCAGGTCATCGGTGGCGCGCTGGTGCTGATCGGAGTGAGCCTGTCAGGCTCAAAGCCCAAATCCCGCAACTAGTAGACTTGCCACTTGTGGCTCTTACTATTGGAATCGTCGGACTCCCGAATGTCGGCAAGTCGACCCTGTTCAACGCGCTGACGCGCAACAACGTACTCGCAGCGAACTATCCGTTCGCCACGATTGAACCCAACGTCGGGGTCGTCAACCTTCCCGACCCCAGGCTGCAGGTGCTGGCCGACATTTTCGGCTCCGAGCGACTCCTGCCCGCACCCGTGTCGTTCGTCGACATCGCCGGCATTGTGAAGGGCGCATCAGAGGGCGAAGGCCTGGGGAATAAGTTCCTCGCCAACATTCGTGAAGCCGATGCCATCGCACAGGTCGTCCGTGGTTTTGTCGACGGTGATGTAGTCCACGTCAACGGCAAGGTCGACCCTGCTGATGACCTCGATACCATCAACACCGAGCTGATCCTCGCGGACATCGAAACCCTTGACAAGGCGATCGTTCGTTACGAAAAAGAGGTCAAGGGCAAGAAGATGGACCCCGAGGTCCTCGATGCTGCGCAGAAAGCCCGCACCCTGCTCGAGTCGGGAACCACACTGGTCGCCGCCGGATTCGATGCAACCCCTGTCCGTGAACTGGGGTTGCTGACGGCAAAGCCCACTCTGTTTATCTTCAACGTCGACGAGAGTGTTTTGACGAACGAGGCGCGCATGGCGGAACTCGCCGCGATTGTGGAACCCGCCAAGGCCGTGTTCCTCGACGCGAAGGTTGAAAGCGAGCTCATCGACCTCGACCCCGCCGATGCGATGGAACTTCTCGAGTCCACCGGCCAGACCGAGAGTGGGCTCGACCAGCTCGCGCGCATCGGTTTCGACACGCTGGGCCTGCAGACGTACCTGACGGCCGGACCGAAGGAAGCGCGCGCGTGGACGATCGGCAAGGGCTGGAAGGCTCCGCAGGCGGCCGGCGTGATTCACACCGATTTTGAAAAGGGATTCATCAAGGCGGAAATCGTGTCTTTCGCTGACCTCGTCGAGTGCGGATCAATCGCCGAAGCGCGCGCCA
>CALBMG010000223.1 GCA_937896185.1 uncultured Microbacteriaceae bacterium
ACAACAAGACCAAGCTGAGTTCAACTGCCTACACGACAATAAACACCGGTCCGCAGGCTCAGCCGAAGGGTAAAGCCACCGCACCTCGAAAGAAGAAATAGCGATGCGCATTCACATTGCAACCGACCATGCTGGTCTCGACCTCAGCCATTTTTTGATCGCCTCGCTCAGAGCCGATGGCCATGAGGTATTTGACCACGGACCTGCCGAATACGACCCACTCGACGATTACCCCTCGTTTTGCATCAACGCAGCCCTGGCTGTCATCGCGGACGAGACCGCTCAGGTCGAGGCTCTGGGCATTGTGCTCGGCGGCTCAGGCAACGGTGAGCAGATCGCCGCAAACAAAGTCACCGGATGCCGTGCCGCTCTGGTGTGGAACATCTCGACGGCCAACACCCCGGTGGCATCAATTGCGTTAGCGATATCAATCGACATTTGTGCGACAAGATCGCGCACACGATCGCTGAGGTGCGGTGCAGGCAAAATCACTTCGGCACACACACCATCCTTTTGCACGGTTTCCACAACCGGCCAGGCCTGTACATCGCCGTTCGCATTACGGGCGACCAACGACGCCAGCTCCCGAGAAAAATCGACCAGTTCTTCCAGCAGCACAGGGCCCGAATCCAGCCATTCGGCGATGTCGGCGGCAGAAGTAATGACCTTGACACCCTTGCCGTCATATCCGCCGCGAGGGGTTTTTGCTACAACTCTGCCACCGTGTGAAGTCAGAAAGGCGTCGACGTCGGCGGCAGTTTCAGCCCTCGCCCAATCGGGCATCGGCATTCCCAACGAACCCAGTTTTTCCCGCATCAACAACTTGTCCTGAGCGAACTGCAGCGCATGTGCGGCGGGGTGCACAGCAACACCGTCTGCAATCAACGCGGCAATGACGTCGCCCGGAACATGCTCGTGATCAAACGTGATGACATCGACCCCGCGAGCAAACTCACGAACGGTCTCGACGTCACGATAGTCTCCCACTGCGGTGGCCGCGAGCGCCGCGGACGAACCCGGGACTTCGGCCAACACCCGGAAATCCAAGCCGAGTTCGACAGCGGGGCCGATCATCATGCGCGCCAGCTGGCCGCCACCGATCACACCAACTACTGTCATTTCCGCCTCGTCCCGTCAGAGTCGATCACACTGTCGTGACCAGTCTAATTTGTGGACGAGAAACCGGGGCGCTGCCCGTGAGCGTTCGCGTGAACCAGCTCGGCGAGGGCAGCCCTCACCCGCGCCACGGCGGCCACATCGGTAATTACCAGTGACTGTTCGAGCCCCGTGTTGAGCGAAATGTTTCCACTGCCGGCCACAGATTGACCGATGGACTGGTGCACGCTGATATCAATAACGCGGGACAACAACACCTCGTGATACTGACGCCGCAGGGTTCCGCGTTGTGTAAATACCCGAATTGTGGTGATGGTGGTGGTGTGCACCCACCATCTCAACCAGGGAACAACAACGAGAGCAACGAAACCCAGGAAAGCGAGAAGCACGGCGGGCAGCTGCCACGGGTCGTCCAGTTGCCGGATGCCCCACAGGCCGCCTCCCACGATGATCAACGATACGACAAAGGGAAACACCAGCACACGGCCGTGACCACGAAGCACGGCAACGGTCTGTTCGACCGTGGGTTCGAAGGGTGCAGAGTTCATGTCATCAGCCGTTATGGCGAAGATGTGTCACGTCCCCGGCCGTCACACGCCGACGTCCCGACGCACAATCCACCTCGAGCGAGCCGTCCTCTCCCAGTCCCACCGCGATGCCCCGGTCCGTTTCACCCGACGGGAATTCGATCCGCACGCTGCGACCGATGGTCGCCGATGATTCCGTCAACCGATGGCGCAACTCGGGCGACATACCCTTTTCAACCAGAACCAACATCGCTCGGCGCCAACTTTCCGCCAGATCCGAGGGATCGACGGTGACACCCTCCAGGTTCAACGATGTCGCCACATCAGTGGGCAGCTCGTCCGCTGACAGATTCCAATTGACACCCACACCGACAATGATTCGGCCATCCCCGGTGAGTTCGCACAGCACACCGGCGACCTTGTTGTTGCCGATCAGTACGTCGTTCGGCCATTTCACTGACGCCTCGGCACCCAATTCACGAATCACATCGGACATCGCAAGGCCCGCAAGCAACGGCACCCATGACGCGGTCATCGACTTCGGCAGTGACGATAATTCGACCACAAGTGACATCGCCAATGACTTCCCCGGTGGGCACACCCACTCTCGGTTCATGCGACCTCGGCCCGATACCTGGTTCGTCGTCGCCACCATCGCGCCGTGGGTAAACGCGCAATCCAG
>CALBMG010000224.1 GCA_937896185.1 uncultured Microbacteriaceae bacterium
CTAGTACGCCGCCCTCTCACGGCGGTAACGCGGGTTCGAATCCCGCTGGGGTCACGCACAACCCCCGAACTTCACAGTTCGGGGGTTTTTTCGTCCCCGCGCGTCCCCCGCTGGTACCCTGATGAAGTCCCCGAAGGAGAACACGTGACCGTCGAATTGCCGTTCTGGTTCCATGCCACCAGTGTCACGGTGCTCAGTATCATCCTGCTGGTTGACCTGTTCATCATCGCGCGCCGACCCCACCAACCCTCCACCCGAGAGACATCGTTGTGGGTCGCCTTTTATGTGACTCTTGCGCTGATTTTTGCTGGCCTCATTTACGTCGTCGGTAACGCCAACGACCCTGCCGGGGTTTCGGGTGCTGAGCACTCGATTCAATTCCTCGCGGGCTGGCTGACTGAGTACAGCCTGTCTGTCGACAACCTCTTCGTTTTCCTGCTGATTATGGCCAAGTTCCAGGTCCCTAAGCAGTATCAGCAGGAGATGCTGATGCTGGGAATCATCGTGGCCCTGATCTTGCGTGCCGCGTTCATCATCGTGGGCGCGAGTCTCGTGGAAAACTTCACATGGCTGTTTTACATTTTTGGCGGCTTCCTCTTCTGGGTCGCGTTGCAGCAGATTCGGTCCGTGGGTGGGCACGATGACGACGAAGGACACGATCACCCACTAATCCGCCGACTGCAGCAGTCCCTGAAAGTCAGTCCCGAATGGGATGGAACCAAATGGCGAACCCGTGTGAACGGCCACGCAATGTTCACACCAGTGTTCCTGGTATTCCTGTCCCTCGGCGTCACCGACCTGCTTTTTGCAATCGATTCGATTCCCGCAATTTTTGGCATCACCACCAGCCCGTTCCTCGTATTCACCGCCAACGTTTTTGCCCTGATGGGGTTGCGGCAGCTGTACTTCCTGCTGGGTGCGATGGTCGACAAGCTCTACTATTTGGCCCACGGTGTCGCCGTAATTTTGGCCTTCATAGGGGTCAAACTGGTCTTCCACGCACTGCACACCAACGAGGTCCCGTTCATCAACAATGGCCAGCACGTGGACTGGGTTCCCGAGATTGAAACCTCGTGGTCGCTCATTGTGATCGCGGTTTCATTGGTTGCCGCGGTGGCATTGAGCCTGCTGCGTATCCGACGTACCGCAACCACGTCGGATTAAACGCTGCGGGCGCCAGGTGGCGTCGCATTAACGGCGGCTCCGAGCGGCCTCAGTGGTAGTCTGTAACGAATGGAAAGGGCTCAATTCATGGACTCATCAGCCCCTCGTACTCTGGCTCAGAAGGTGTGGGATGCCCACCGTGTTGTCACGGGTGAAAACGGCGAACCCGACCTGGTCTACATCGACCTTCACCTCGTTCACGAGGTCACCAGCCCCCAAGCTTTCGACGGCCTGCGCCTTGCCGGTCGGCCCGTCCGCCGCCCCGATCTGACCATCGCGACAGAGGACCACAACACCCCCACTCTGAACATCACCGCACAGATTGCCGATCCGACCTCGCGCACCCAGATCGAGACCCTGCGTCGCAACGCCGCCGAATTCGGAATTCGGTTGCACTCGCTGGGCGACATCGACCAGGGCATCGTCCACGTCGTCGGCCCCCAGCTGGGCTTGACCCAGCCGGGCATCACCGTGGTCTGTGGTGACAGCCACACCTCGACTCACGGCGCGTTTGGTGCAATGGCGTTCGGAATCGGCACGTCCGAGGTCGAACACGTTTTGGCCACCCAAACACTGCCCTTGAAGCCGTTCAAGACCATGGCCATCAACG
>CALBMG010000225.1 GCA_937896185.1 uncultured Microbacteriaceae bacterium
AGATCTACACAGGCGAAGACACTCTTTCCCTACACGACGCTCTTCCGATCTCTGACGCGAATGTTGGAAACACTCCACGCAAATATGGGTTGACAACTGCGTTGGCGCTCTGCCTTCCGTTGGTGCTTGTGTGGTTGTGGATGCACTTCGGGCCCTACACATTGCAGTCCTACGCGACGACGGCTTCGGAAGAATTTTGGTTCTGGGTCCAATTATCGGAATATTCGAATCTCGCAGCGTTCAGCCTTATCTCAGTGGTCTTCACGGTTTTTGTCAGCACTCGAGCCCCGGGACGTCAACGACCAGATCTGATCCCCGTGGCCCGCGCAGTCTGGGTAAGCGGTGTTGTCATGGTCGGGTTATCGATAATGTTCCGGTTAATTCCTGGAGTTCAGTACTACTGGAACTTTGAACACGATTTTCTAGCGCCTTGTGCTGGTTTGTTGAGTCTCGTAATTGTCTCTATATCACCGGGCATCTCGCCGTTTGTTCAATTCCGCGACGGAAAGTTGCTGACAGTGTTTGCGCGAAAGGAGTCCATGACCCATGAATGATAATGCTGAGGGCATACTGCATTTTTGGCCAAACGTGATCGCTGATTTTGTTGAGGCGTTCTATGTCGGCAACTTTTATCAAGGTGTGGCGGTGATGACATTCCTCACATTTTCGGCAATTATTTCGGCAGAGGTCTCGCGTTCGGCGGAATCGTCACGAACACGAGCGAGGTCGAGGGTTGCTCTGTCGGCTTCTTTGGCGCTGTGGGTGGTGAATCTTATATTTTTCAGTCTGGCCACGATTGAATCTGCGAGCGGACCGAAGCTTGTCGGTGACTCGTTCCATTCTGTGATTCGGGACATGGGAATCGTATTGTCAGTGCATCTGATTGTCGGTGTCGTGTTGGCCTTGGTGATTCCACTGATTTTGCTGCTGCCGCGGAACCCGAAGGATGATGCGGTCCTTACGGGTGCCGATTCCGCCGAATACTGAGGGTTGGTGCAGAATACAAATATGAGCGAGCACGAACAGCACAATGTCACGATTCGTCGGGCGCCCCGCGCAGGTATGTTCATCAGCACAGGCGCAGCATTCGGTTTTGTGATCGCCGTAATCGTCACACTCCTGTACCCGGCCGACCCGACGGTGGGCATCTGGGCGACCGTCGGATACATGAGCCTGTATGGCTTGGGCGGCGGTGCTGTTGTGGGCGCTGTGGTTTTCCTCATCATTGATTCTTCGGGTGTGGTCGGATCGGGCGTAGCTGAATCAGCTGCGGCAGATGGTGGTGCGACTGGTGCCGACGGCGGTTCTGCCGCGCTTTAATTGCGAATCTGCTGTGAGCAGATTGGGGAACTCGAGCTCGTGCGGGCGGGAAAAATTTCGCTTTCCCAGAGGCTGACTTGGCGCCGAATCTGTCTTGTGCAATGGGCCTGAACCTGTGCCTGCAACTCTCAAAATCCTATAGGATTTTGAGAGTTGCTTATTTTATTCACTCGTGCCACTATGAGACCCAGGGCGCAGTCACCAGACTTCGCGAGTCGAAAGGGCCAGACGTGAAAACTATTTCGTTGATAACATCAGGGACATTAATTGCGGCGGGTGCCGTAATTGCCCCGTCACTAAATTTTGTTCCCAGTTACGCAACGGTTGAAGTCGGAGAGAATACGGTCGAGGCCACGGAGACGTTTGAAGGGGTTCGGTTGGAGTGGGAACTTTCTGATCCCCAAGCCTCAATCCAAATTTTGAACAACGGAGAAATTGTGGCCGATGCAGATTCGTCTGGTTCAACTGTGGATTTGGGGGCGCTTGAAGGGGTAGCAGAGTATCAAGTGGTCGTGGAGGAACCTGCAGAAATTGACGATTTCGAATCCGATGTACCAGAAGACATCGAAAACTTTGCCCATGTTGTTACTGTCCCTTTGAAAATAGGTGACGAAGTCACTCTGGCTGCACGAGCTAGTGGCAACACTCCGGTTACAACGTTCAGATACCAGACGTTTATCCCGACAAAATACGTCGAAGGAAGTATTTTTTGCGGCCCGAATTTTGGATCAACGCTTTTCAACGGGAACGACCGCCTATGGAATCCCTGGAGCACAAATAATAAAACACGCTTTGACGTTACGGTTGATTGGCGAAACGGTGGGTCGTTGAAATCCACACTTTTTGTGGGGGAGACCCGAACCTATTCGGGAACTGTAGATTCAGCTGTTCCATTCGGCGAGCCCGCTACCGCGTCTACCGCTGGCATGAAGCTCGAAGTGCATTACGCCTCAGAGTCTGCCGCCAACTTCACCATGAATCATGATGTAGCGAACCCACTCTGCTTTGGGGCTTTGGGTATCAATTATTCGGCAAACGTAAGAGTTTGGAAAGCAAGCGGAACTTATAAGGTAACTGCCAATATTCGGACTGTGCCAAATCATGAATTTTATGTAAAAGATTCAGACGAAGCGGAGTGGCTGCCCATTTGGAAGTTGAGCTATTCGCGTTTCCAGTGTCTGTATCCTGTCAACAATCAAAATTCTTGGTGTTACCGGGATCTTGAAGACGGAGGTGCGCGGTGGTAGACGCAGCAACGCTGATTGCTGCGCCGCCCTTTTTTGATCCTGCCGAATACGGCACGGGCTTCGGTGGGCTAGTCACTCGGTACATCTTTGGAATTCTGTACGCCGCATCTGTTCCCGGTTTGAACTACCTGATTCCTGTGTTCACAATTTTTGGTTTGATGCTCGTGATTTTTGCGTTGCTCGTACGGTTGACACAGGGGCGTGCAACGCGCCTGTGGTGGTGGGCCTACTGGGTTGCGTTCGCGGGAGGGATCGCGGGGCTTGCCGAGATAATTGGCGCCAATTTTGGCCAGGATCGTGTGTTTTTTCTCACATATCCGCACATTGCGCAGATGGCGATCTCCTATCTGATCCTTCGAGCAGGAAACAGTTCGGGTAAACCGCACAACCACTCTACGGTGAGCCAATTAGTTGGCCCGACAGTGCTCACAGGATTCCTGAAAACCAAGATTGCATTGGCGTTCCTGCTGCCGGTTGGAGCGGTGTTCCTGTGGTTCGCATTTAAGAACACAACCCTCTGGCCGTATGACACTTTTATTCGATCGGATGAAAACCCGTTCTGGATTTGGTTCACATATTACGAATTCAGGTATCTGGTGACCTTCGGGCTGATTGCGGCATGGTTAGTCACGTTCGTAGGGACACGGAAACCTGGAAAGGATCGATTTGATCTGTTGCCAGTTGCGCACATTTCCTGGGCTGCAGGTGTCGTGTTGGCCTTCACATCATTGATGTTCAAAACGATTCCCGGGATCGAATCATACGAAGCCATGTTCAACGGGGATTACCTGTCCTCGCTAGCGACAATTCTGAGCTTGGGAATCATCGCGTTGACGCCCGGAATTTCGCCGTTCGAGGCGATGCGCACTGGCCGTTGGCTGAATAGTGCAAAGAAAATCCGACCAGAGAAAGCAGTGTAATCATGAACCCGTTCCAAGCGCTCATCAATGCGTTGTACAACGACGGAAACGGCATCGTCCTCATGCTGGGAGGCATGATGGGCGGGCTCGTCGAGCTCAGCATTGTGGTGTTCTTTTCCGCCTATGTGGCGACAAAGATGAGCTCTGTCAAGGCCTATTGGGCCTGGGCGATCGTGTCAATCGTCGCCGCAGTTGCGTGGGGGATCCACTTGATCCTGTCGCTGTCGTGGGAAGGATTCGTGTGGCCCGAGCGCGGTATCGACCTGATGCAGCTGGGATACGCGTGGCCGTTCCTGCCGTGGCCGCTGACCCACCTGCTGATCATCCCCGTTCTGATCAACGGGTATGAGGGCGTCGTGAAACGATCCACCGCAGAATAACCAGTGCACAAGTGGTGGGGGACCGGGCTCGGTTACCCACCACTTGTGTTATGAAACCTGGTTTTCTTCAACCCATTTCAGGTATTCGGGTGTGACGGTACCGGTCACATAGTCACCCGTGAAGCACGACATTTCGAGTGCGGTGACCGAGCTGCCTTCGATAATGGCGGCCTGCATGTCGTCGACCTCTTGGTAAATGAGGTAGTCGGCGCCAATCTCGCTGGCGATTTCGGGAATTTTGCGACCCGCGGCGACCAGTTCCGAACGTGACGGCATGTTGATGCCATACACGTGGGGGTAACGGACGGGCGGTGCTGCCGAAGTGAAAATTACGCTCTTTGCGCCTGCGGCGCGAGCCATCTCGACGATTTCGCGTGACGTGGTGCCACGCACAATCGAGTCGTCGACGATGAGCACGTTCTTGCCCGCGAATTCCGAGTGCATGGCGTTCAGTTTCTGCTTCACGCTCTTTTTGCGGGCTTCCTGGCCGGGCATGATGAATGTGCGACCCACATAGCGGTTCTTGTAGAAACCTTCACGGTATTCGACACCCAGTTTGCGTGCGACCTGCATGGCGGCAGGGCGAGCCGAATCGGGGATCGGCATGACCACGTCGATCTGGTCCAGCGGCACAAATTTCTTGATTGTGTCGGCCAGACGGTCGCCCAAACGAAGTCGTGCTTCGTACACAGAAATGCCGTTCATGATCGAGTCGGGACGAGCGAGGTACACGTATTCGAAAGAACAGGGCACCAGTTGCGGGTTCTGTGCGCACTGGCGGGACGACATGTGGCCGTCCTCGGTGATGAACACCGCTTCACCCGGTGCGATTTCGCGCACAATCTCGTAGTCGCCGTGTTCCAGCACCAGCGACTCGCTGGCCACAATCCATTCGGCTCCGTTGTCGGCGTTCTCGCGACGGCCCAACACGAGAGGGCGGATGCCGAACGGGTCGCGGAAAGCCAACAAACCGTGGCCCGCGATCAAGGCGATTGCAGCGTAAGAGCCCTCGACGCGTTGGTGCAGAACTTCGACGGCGTCAAAGACATCGTCGGGTGAAAAAGCGCGCACACTGGTGGCGGCCTGCAGTTCGTGGGCGAGGACGTTGACGAGAAGTTCGGTGTCGCTGTGTGTGTTGAGGTGGCGGCGGTCGTCCTCGTGCAGTTCGCGCGTTAGTTCTCGTGTGTTCGTCAGGTTCCCGTTGTGAACGAGGATGATTCCGTACGGCGCGTTGACGAAGAACGGCTGAGCCTCTTCGTCGTTCGAGGCGCTGCCGCGCGTCGCGTAGCGGACGTGTCCCAGGCCGACGTTTCCGGCGAGTGAGCGCATGTCGCGGGTGCGGAACGCCTCGCGCACTTGACCCTTGGCTTTCGCCATGTGCAGA
>CALBMG010000226.1 GCA_937896185.1 uncultured Microbacteriaceae bacterium
GAGGTGGTCAGCAAGCTGTGGGCTTACATCAAGAAGAACAAGCTGCAAGACGCTGTCAACAAGCGCATGATCAACGCCGATGCCAAGCTCAAGGAAGTGTTCGGCAAGGTGCAGGTCTCCATGTTCGAGATGGCCGGGCTCGATGACAGTGCTGGACGCGCGCAACGGGTTTTTGACTTCGAATCCGAACTGGCCACACTTCACTGGGATTCGGTCCGATGCCGTGACTCGATCGCCACATACAACCTGACCGATTGGGGTCAGGTGTTGTCCACGACCGGCGACAGTTTTGACAACTGGCGGGACGGCATGGGCGTGCCCGCGTCGGCGCTCGCGGCGCTTGTTGTCCGCCAACCCTCGTTCCTCGAGGGCCTCGGATCCATGCTGACCGCCGTCGAACTGCAGACGCTCGCCGATTGGGCACGGTGGTCGGTCATCGACGCGTTCGCCCCCTACTTGTCGCGCAATTTCCAGGACGCAAACTTTGCGTTCTATGGCACAATCCTCTCGGGCACCCCCGAACAGCGGGCGCGCTGGAAGCGTGGCGTCAGCCTCGTGGAAAGGTCGCTGGGCCATGCCGTCGGCAAACTGTATGTCGAACGGCATTTCCCGCTGTCGGCCAAGGTGGCAATGGATGAACTGATCACCAATCTCATCGAGGCCTACCGGGATTCGATTGGTGCGCTCGAGTGGATGACGGACGACACTAAAGCCCGCGCCCTGCAGAAGCTCGACAAATTCACCCCGAAGATTGGGTACCCGCGCGAGTGGCGTGATTACTCGAGCATCAACATCGATGCGACCGACCTGCTGCACAATGTGCGGCAGTGCACCGAATACGATTTCGCCCGCGAGCTGGCAAAGATCGGCAGCCCCATTGACCGTGATGAGTGGTTCATGTTGCCGCAAACGGTGAACGCGTATTACAACCCCGGGTTCAACGAAATTGTGTTCCCCGCGGCAATTCTGCAGTACCCCTTCTTTGTCGAGGATCGCGATGCCGCCGCAAACTATGGCGCAATCGGTGCTGTCATCGGCCACGAGATTGGCCACGGTTTCGACGATCAGGGCGCTACGTTCGACGGTGACGGCAAGTTGGATAACTGGTGGACCGACGAGGACCTCGCGGCCTTCCGTGAGCGCACTGCCGCGCTGATCGATCAGTACAACGAACTGGAGCCCCGTGCGGTTCCCGGCCACCGCGTGAACGGTGAACTGACTATTGGCGAAAATATTGGCGACCTCGGTGGTTTGGCGATTGCGTGGAAGGCATATGCTCGTTCGCTCGGCTCCGCTGAAGCCCCGGTGATTGACGACCTGACGGGCGCCCAGCGCTTCCTGTTGTCGTGGGCTCAGGCCTGGCGTCAGTCCAGCCGTGACGAGGAAACACTGCGGCTGTTGGCAATTGACCCGCACTCGCCGCCCGAGTTCCGGTGCAACCAGATCGCCCGAAACCTCGACATTTTCCACGAGGCCTTCGCCGTAACCCCCGCGGACCCCATGTGGCTGGAACCCGAACAGCGAGTTTCAATTTGGTAACACCTTGCGCCCAGAGGGGCGTTTAGGTGTGACCGCGGTTTTTGGTGGCGGTAAACGGGTTTAGGCTGGGATTCATCAAATTGGATGTCCATCCAGGAGGTATCACATGCGTGGCAAGATTCTGCTCGTCGTTGGTTTGGCCGCCGGTTATGTACTCGGCGCCAAGGCTGGTCGTACCCGTTACAACCAGATCAAGCACACCGCCCAGAAGCTGTGGAACGACCCTCGTGTTCAGGAACAGGTCACCGCGGTGACCGAGGTTGTGAAGGACAAAGCCCCCGAGGTTGTTGACTTTGTGACCGAGAACGCAAAGAAGGTTGCTGATCGTGTCGACAAGGCGCGGGCCGCCCGCTCCTCGGAGGACGCGAAGTAGTCATCATGTCGGACACGTCGTCGCGCCGCGGACTGTTTCGTCTGCTCGCTGATTTGCCTCGCGAGTTGAGCGATTTGGTTCGCGCTGAAATTCGTCTGTTGCAGACCGAGTTTGCCGAGAAGCTGCGTCACGCTGGCGTGGGCCTCGGCCTGGTATCTCTGGGTGCCGTGCTCGTCAGCCTGTTTGTCACCATGTTGGTGGTCGCGCTCATTCTGGGCCTGTCGGTGTTCATGGCACCGTGGGTTGCGGCGCTCGTTGTCGCCGGTGTGATTCTGGTCGCCGCTCTCATACTTTTTGCCACCGGTATCGCGTCGATTAAGAAGGGTTTCACCCCCTTCGAGTCTGTCGACACTATTGCCGAAGATTTTAAGAACCTGGGGAGGGATTCCGATGAGCGAGCGTAAGCAGGTCGCCGCCGAGATCGCGATTCGCCGTCAGGGCTTGGCCGTAACCCTCGAAGAGCTCGACGATGCGCTCAACATCTCGAAGCAGTCACGGCGTGTGGCCGAGCGGATGACCGCGTCGTATCAGCAGAATCCCACCCCGTGGTGGATTGGTGCTGGCGTCGTCGCGGTGGCCGCGGTCAGCGCTGTGGCGTGGGCACTTTTTGGAGACGACTGACCGTGATTCGCGAAGTAGTACCGGCATCAACCTCGAGCATTCCCGTCGTCAAATTATTGGCCGGCCAGACTGTGCTAGTTCCCCGTGGTGGTCGTTGGGGCGAGGACGTTGCCTCGCGTCTGCGCGTGTTGGGTGCCACCCCGGTGATTGCGCCGCTGATTAATTTTGCGTCGTGCGAGAACCCGGATTCGTTGGAGCGCGAACTGGGTGACCTCGAGAACGGATCGTACGATTGGCTGATCATTTCCAGTGCCACCACGGTGGACGTTTTGGTGAGCATGGGTGTGCGCGTTCCCGATTCCACGCGTATTGCGGCGATTGGTGAAACCACAGCCCAGGCGCTCGACTTTGCGGGTTTCCCTGTCGCCTATGTTCCCGTTCAGGACAATTCGGCGCGCGGCTTGGTCAAGGAAGCGCCCGAAGGGTTGATCTCGGGCCGCGCCTTGGTGCCTCAGTCCGATGTGTCGGATTCGACGTTGGTCGCCGGGTTGCGTGAAATCGGCGTGAATGCCACGTTCGTGTCGGCGTACCGCACAGTGGGTGTCCAGTTGCCGGACGCTGTCGTCGCGGATGTGCGCGAGGGCCGCATCGGGTCAATTTTGATCAGCTCGGGCAGCGTCGCACGCCAGGTTTCAGAGCAGCTTCACCCGTTGCCCGACGACCTGTCCGTGGTGTGCATCGGCCCGCGTACCGCGTTTGACGCACGCGAAATCGGGTTGAACGTTCACGCGGTTGCGGCCGAACGTTCGTCCGAGGCATTGGTCGACGCTCTCGTCGATGTCCTGATTTCCTAGAACTCGCGGGTTCGTTTAGCCGAACAGCAGCGAGGCTTCTTCCCAGCGTTCCGCGGGAACGGTTTTCAGCTGTCCGAGTGCGTCGCTGAATGGTGCGGTGATGACTTCGGTGCCACGCAATGCGACCATGTGACCCCACTGCTGTTCGTGCAGCACGCGGGCAGCGTTCATGCCGAAACGGGTGGCGAGTACGCGGTCGAATGCCGAGGGGGTTCCGCCGCGCTGGATGTGTCCCAACGTGGTCGCGCGGGTTTCGATGCCGGTGGCTTCCTCGATCAGGGGGGCGAGTTGTTCGCCGATTCCGCCGAGGCGAGGGCGACCGAATGCGTCCAGTCCGCGTTCCGAGTGAATGTCGGTCATGGTGTCGAGCATGAAACCTTCGGCGACGCACACGAGGGGCGCACGTCCACGGTCGGCTGCGGCCTTGACCCAGGCGACGATTTCTTCCAGTGAGGTTTTGCGTTCGGGGATCAGCACGGCGTGTGCACCGGCAGCCATGCCCGAGTGCAGAGCGATCCAGCCCACGTGGCGGCCCATGACTTCGGCGACCATGCAGCGGTGGTGCGAGTCGCCGGTGGTGCGCAGGCGGTCCATCGCTTCGGTGGCGATGTTGACGGCGGTGTCGAATCCGAAGGTGTAGTCGGTTGCGCTGAGGTCGTTGTCGACAGTCTTGGGGACGCCAATGATTTTGATTCCGGCGTCGGACAGTCGCTGTGCTGCGGCGAGGGTTCCTTCGCCACCGATGACGAGGAGTGCGTCGAGCCCGGCTTCGTGCATGACGCTGTTGATGCGGTCTACGCCTCCCTTGCCTTCGAAGGGGTTGGTGCGTGACGAGCCCAGGATGGTTCCGCCGAGCTTGGCGATGCCTTTGACGTCGTGTCGTGTGAGGGGCTTGAAGTCGGCGTCGACGAGTCCACGCCAGCCGTCACGGATTCCGACAAATTCCATGTCGTACTGTGTGGTTCCGACGAGGACGGCGCCGCGGATAACGGCGTTGAGTCCGGGGGCGTCGCCACCCGATGTGAGTACTCCAATGCGCATGCAACTATTCTGGCAAACGCCCGGGGCAATCGTTTCCATGTCACAACATGGGACGGTTTAGTCGAGTCGGCGGTTTACCAGTCGGGACAGCATGATCGAGGACCGTGTGTGGTCGACGTTGGGTGCGTTGCGTACTTTTTCGAGTGCGTGTTCCAGTGACGGAATGTCGCGGGCGCGCATGTGCACGATCGTGTCGGCGTTTCCCGATACGGTTCCTGCATAGACGACCTCGGGGATTGTGGTGAGCAGTTTGCGCAGGTCTTCGGGTGCGACGGTGCCCCGGCAGTACAGTTCGACATAGGCTTCGACGCCCACTCCGTCGACGGCGGGGTCTACCTGTACGGTGAATCCGCGGATGGTGCCGTCGGCCACCATGCGGTCGACGCGGCGCTTTACGGCCGATGCCGAGAGTCCGACGAGGTCGCCAATGTCCGCGTAGCCGGCTCTGGCATTGTCGCGGAGTTGGTCAATGATTTTGTGATCGGTTGCGTCCACCTTGTAATCGTAGGCTTTTTCAGCCGTTTTGCCTAGGCTGCGCGCAAAGATAATGCTTGGGTACCCCGCGGTCGGGCGGCGGAGCCTGCGATGGTTACGCTATCCGTGTGACTATTTCCGTACTCAGCCCTGAAATTCTGCGGGGCATTCGTGAACGGGCGGCCGAAACCGATCGCCGCGGCGAGTTCTTCCACGAGGACCTTCGCGTGTTATCCGACGCCGGTTACCTACTGGGGCATGAATCGTTGACCGCCGTGGTTGACGATCAACGCAGACTTGCGCAGCACGCACCTGCCACGGCGTTAGCGGTCGGCATGCACCACACCTGGTTGGGGGTTGCGCGTCAGCTTGCTGGTGCAGGAGTCCCCTCGGGCCCGATTCTCGCCGATGCGCGGGCGGGTGAAATTTTTGCGTTTGGAATTTCCGAGGCGGGGAACGACGCCGTGTTGTGGGACTCGCTCACCACGGCGGTCACACACTCGGATGAGTCAGTTGCGCTAACGGGAACCAAAATTTTTACGAGCATGTCGCCGGCATGGACGCGGTTGGGCACCTTCGGGATTGACGGCGAAGACCTCGTTTTTGGCTTCGTGACGCGCAGCCGGGACGATTCGGGTGCGCCGATCAACCCGGTGGGTGTCACACAGGACCAAGATTGGGACACTGTGGGAATGCGTGCGACCCAGAGCTGGACGACCCACTTGGATTCCGCACGAATCGAATCGCACCATGTGCTCGCACGGATTCCGCGCGATGAAGCCGATCCCGTACGTTACGCGATCTTTGGTGTCTTTTCGACTCTCGTCGCTGCGGTGTACCTCGGCATCGCGGAACGCGCATTGGAACTGGGCGTCGAGGCCGCGCACACTCGGACCTCACGGCTCGCGGGCGGTGCACCGTTGTCGGCGGACCCCGATATTCGCCGACAGCTGGCGGAAGCCGCACTGATTATTGATGGACTGGTCCCACAGATCACGTTGATGGCCGCGCAACTGGATTCCGAGGCCGCGACCGGCCGAATCGGGGACATCAGTTTCCGCCAGTTTGCAGGGTTGAAGCATCGGGCGGTCGAGTCCGCCAGGGCCGTCGTGGATGTTGCGATGCGAGTTACGGGTGGTAACGGTTATCGCAACGGCTCCGAGATTTCGAGACTGCACCGCGATGTGCTGGCCGGGATTTATCACCCCTCGGATCCCGAGAGCGTGCGTCGCACGGTCGCCAGTGACCTGTTGGATTAAATGTCCCCGGTGGCCGGGCTCGTGAATGAGGGTTCGGTTATTGCGGACCGCGTTCGGTCAGCGTGATCATCTGAGTCTCGGATGATTCGGGATCGAACTCGTCACGCTCCCGGCTAAAGCTGCTGC
>CALBMG010000227.1 GCA_937896185.1 uncultured Microbacteriaceae bacterium
CCGACTTCTGCGACTACGACCTCCTGGTCCCCCTCGGCGCTCCCTGGGGCGCATGGGATGACGGGTGCATCGGTAACTGGCTGCAACCCGAACTTGACTGGGTAGGCGAGGCTGTTCGCGCCAACCATCCCGTGCTGGGCATCTGCTTTGGCGGTCAACTCGTGGCCCGTGCCATGGGCGGATCCGTGGCACCCGCTCCTCGCGGCGAGGTGGGCTGGACCGCGATTCACAGCGACGACCATTCAGTGATCGGCGAAGGCCCCTGGTTCCAGTATCACTTTGACCGTTTCGTTGTCCCACCCGGCGCGACCGAGATTGCACGCAACCCGTACGCTCCACAAGCTTTCGTGATCAATCGCACACTGGGATTGCAGTTCCACCCCGAAATCACGCCCGAGATTCTCGACGTCTGGCTCGACGGCCCCGGCCGCACCCAGGTGCAGAACTTTGGAATGAACCCCGACATCATGCTGGCCCAGACCCGTGCGTGCGCAACCGACGCCCGCGCCCGCGCCAACGACCTCGTGGACGCATTCCTCGAACGCGTCGCCGGCTTGTCATAGCCCGCCGCGCGCGGTGGAATGATTCACCCAATTACGAGGACCATTGTCCTCATTTTTGCGCGGACTGTTGGATCACGTTCAATCTGGTACCCATAGTTCCATGGCGCCTTTTCTCGGTTAGTGGAATGTTGCGACATCATGTCTCCGCCTCCAGCAGCTGCCCCAGAGAACTTTGCACCCATGGAGGGCTTCAAAACCTGACTGATGTATCCAGAAGCTGACAGGTAATACACAAGATCTGTAACGTTTACCCATGCTGGACTAAATGTGTACGAGCAGCCAAACGTGTTGCATGAGTGGAAGTGATACCAATCTAGCTTCACGTTTGAAACGTTTCTCATAGGTAACCCCGATGCTTGCAATGCTTGGGATACAAAATTGGCACAGTCGGTAGCACCCAAATTTTTGTAACTCGCATTAAAACAATTACCGGTGTTGCATGAATATGTGTTTGCGTACGTGACCCCTGTGGACCGTGTAATTCCAAATGCTGGTGCTGCTGCGCTTGCTGCGATGAACCCGATTCCGAAAGACAGAATCGTGCCAACAAATCTTGACGCAATTGTTTTAATATCCATTTCGGAATCCAGTCATCTTGCTGAGCAATATATTTTGGGATGAGCCGCCATCGACTACCTCGAACTCGATTTCCCACAGCATGACCTTGTCTCGAAACCATTTTCCGTCTGCAAAGTATGAATGGCGCCCTTCAAAAACCGCGCGACCAACGGACTGCATGACTTCGATTCCCATCCAACGAGTCACGCTAAATTCATTTTCGGTGAAATACGCGGGATCAGTTTCGGAGGCAACAAGTTCAATGCCGGCTCGCACCTCACCAACACGGTTTTCTACCATGTTTGGGGTCCAAATTTTTTTGACATCAGACCGAATTTCTTCACCTTCCAAGGTGATTGAAACCCAGTTAGGGTCACTTATTTGCTCCCTTGAAAATCTACTCAATCCAGTGTCTTTCGTAAATAACACCGGGATCTGGGACATCGCAAGCTCGATTTCTGAACTTGTACCTGCGTTTACAAACTCCTGCGGACGAACGCTGTCGATTGGTCCGTCGGCGACAACCGCGAGTAGATCCTCAGGTTGTGCCGGAATAACATCTGCAGCAATCCCCAAACTTCCAATTCCAACACTCACACCGAGAATTGCAGACACCCACAGATGCTTTCTGAGAAAACTTTTCATTTTCTGAGATTAGCAGACCTCGAACGCGTCGCCGGCTTGTCATAGCCCGCCGCGCGCGGTGGATTACGAGAGACCCAGGGCCTTTGCGGTGCGCTTCAGCGACGCTGCGGTGGCCTTGGGGTCATCCGACAAAACGGTGCCGTATGACGGGATCATCTCGACAATCTGTTCGCGCCACACGTTCATGCGCTGCGGGAAACACTTTTCGAGCACGTCAAGCATGGCGGAAACTGCGGTCGAAGCCCCAGGCGATGCACCCAACAGGCCGGCGATTGAACCATCCTTGTGAGCCACAACTTCGGTGCCGAACTGCAAGATCCCGCCCTTTTCGGGGTCAGTCTTGATGACCTGAACGCGCTGACCCGCGTTGTACAAATACCACTTCGAGGCGTCGGCCTGGGGGAAGTACTCACGCAAGCTGTTGACACGCTTCGCCGACGTCGCGAACACCTCCGTCGCGAGATATTTAACCAGGCCAAAGTTGGTGAGCGCGACCTGAATCATGCCGACAATGTTGCCGGGACGAATCGAACGGAACAGATCCAACAATGAACCCGACTTGAGGAACTTGGGTGTGAAACCGGCATAAGGGCCAAACAACAGGCTGGTTTCGCCATCGACGAGGCGAGTGTCCAGGTGAGGAACCGACATGGGTGGTGCACCCACCGAGGCGCGACCATAGACCTTGGCCTGGTGCTGTGCGACAACCGCGGGGTCATCGCAACGATAGAACTGGCCCGAAACGGGGAAACCCGCGAAGCCCTTGATTTCGGGGATTCCCGCGCGCTGCAACAGGTTCAGCGCGTAACCGCCAGCACCGACGAACACAAACTTTGCGTGGACCTCGGCCGGGGTCTTGCCAATTTCGTTGCGCAGGGCGACCTTCCACAGGCCATCCTTGGTGCGCTTGATCGACGTAACGGTGGTGTGCATGCGCACGGTGGCGCCGCCGGCGCGCATGGCGTCGAGCAGCGACTCGGTCAGAGCGCCAAAGTTCACATCGGTGCCCTCGGCATAGAACGTCGCGGCGACGGGTTCGCTCTTGGAACGACCGGGCATCAACAGCGGAGCCCACTGGTGGATCACGGCAGGGTCCTCGGTGTACTGCATGCCGGCAAAGAGCGGGTGGTCCTTCAGTGCGTCAAAGCGACGACGCAAATAGTCGACGTTCTTTTCGCCCCAGACAAAGCTCATGTGGGGAACGGGGACGATGAAGCTTTCGGGTGCGGGCAGGGTGCCCTCGTTTACGAGGGTCGCCCAGAACTGACGCGATACCTGGAACTGCTCGTTGACCTTGATAGCCCCCGCAGTGCCGATGGTGCCGTCCGCGAGTTCTGGGGTGTAGTTCAGCTCACACAGTGCGGCGTGGCCGGTTCCCGCGTTGTTCCACGGGTTCGTCGATTCTTCGGCGGGAGCGCCGAGTCGTTCATAAAGTTCGATAGACCAGCTCGGTTCCAGTTTCTGGAGGAGAGTTCCGAGGGTGGCACTCATGATGCCACCACCTACGATGACGACGTCGACGGTCTTTTGCACGTCTTTAATCCTATCCCTTGCACATTAGGCTTCAGAGGTGAGCACAGTCACCCCGTCACACCCCGCGGGCCGAACACAACTTCTGATAATCGGCGCAATTGCTGGCATCTTTGCCGGCTTTTTCGGAGTGGGTGGTGGAATTATCATCGTACCATTGCTGACATTTGTGGCGCTGTACGGCCAGCGCCAAGCATCGGCCACTTCGTTGCTTGCCATCGTCGCGACAGCACTCAGCGGATCGATTTCCTACCTGGTCACCCCCGGTTTCGATTTCTCACAGATCGGTTTTGCGGGGCTCATTGCGGTGGGGTCTGTGACCTTCGCGCCGTTGGGTTCCCGCGCCATGCGCGCCCTGCCCGTGGCGACAATTCGGTACGCGTTCGCCGCCGTGCTCGTGCTGACGGCCGTCAGCCTGTTCTTCTCACTTCCCTCGCGTGAGGCTGTGCTGCAATGGAGCGTCCCGGTCGCGGTGGGGCTCGTCGCTTTGGGGTGCGTGATGGGTTTCCTCGCCGGTTTGCTGGGCGTCGGCGGAGGCCTCATCGCTGTCCCCGCTCTGGTGCTCGTATTCGGAGTCAGCGACGTGCTCGCCAAGGCGCTGTCGCTCATGGCGATGGTGCCCGCCGCCATCACAGGGACCCTCGGGAACCTGCGTGCTGGGATCGTCGATGTTCGCGATGGCCTGACGATCGGAGTCATTGCCGCAGTCGTTTCGCCGCTCGGGGTGTGGGGCGCCCACGTGATCAGCCCCGAAATCGCCAACATGCTGCTCGCAGCCCTCGTAACGTTTGCGGCCGCCCAGATGGTTATCCGAGCGGCCCGCGAAAAACGTGTCAGCTGACTAGATCAAGCCCTTTTTCTGGGCAACAACTTCGGCGATCTGTACGGCGTTGAGTGCCGCACCCTTGCGGAGGTTGTCGTTCGAGATGAACAGGACCAGACCCTTGTTGTCGTCGACCGACTGGTCTTGACGGATTCGACCCACAAAGCTGGGATCCGCACCGGCAGCCACCAGCGGGGTGGGAACCTCGTCGAGCTTCACACCGGGCGCGGCAGCCAAAATTTCGCGTGCACGTGCCGGAGTGATGGCCTTCGAGAACTGTGCGTGAATCGACAGCGAGTGACCTGTGAAGACAGGAACACGCACACATGTGCCCGCGACCTTGAGTGCGGGGAGTTCCAAAATCTTGCGCGACTCGTTGCGCAACTTCTTTTCCTCATCCGTCTCGTTGTCGCCGTCGTCCACGATCGAACCAGCCAACGGGATCACGTTGAACGCAATGTTCTTGGCGAACTTCACGGGCAACGGGTACTCGACTGCGTCGCCGTTGTGGACCAAGCCCATGGCGTCCTGTGCGACAACCGCCTTGGCCTGCGACAGCAGTTCTTCGCCACCGGCGAGTCCGGCGCCGGACACGGCCTGGTATGTGGACACGGTGAGACGCTCGAGGCCGGCCTCGGTGTCGAGGGGCTTCAACACGGGCATGGCCGCCATCGTGGTGCAGTTCGGGTTCGCGATGATGCCCTTGACGGCCTCGTCGATTGCGTGAGGGTTCACCTCGGCAACAACCAGCGGGACCTCGGGGTCCATGCGCCAACCACTCGAGTTGTCCACCACTGTCACGCCGGCAGCGGCGAAACGGGGGGCCTGAGCCTTGGACAGGGTCGCGCCGGCGCTGAAGATTGCGATGTCCAGACCGGTGGGGTCAGCGGTTTCGGCGTCTTCCACCACAATGTCGCGGCCGTTGAACGGAATGACCTTGCCGGCGCTGCGCGCAGAGGCAAAGAAACGAATTTCGTCGACGGGGAACTCACGCGAGCTCAACAGTTCGCGAACTACGGCACCAACCTGACCGGTTGCGCCCACAACACCAATACGTACGCCCATGATTAGCGCCCCGTTCCTGCGTAGACGATGGCTTCAGTGTCGCCATCGAGACCAAATGCGGTGTGCACGACCTGCATGGCCTGCTTCAGCAGGTCGGCGCGGGTCACAATCGAAATGCGGATTTCAGAGGTCGAAATCATTTCGATGTTGATGCCAGCGTTGAACAGTGCAGTGAACAGCTGAGCCGAAACTCCCGCATTGGTGCGCATTCCGCCACCAACCACAGACAGCTTGCCGATGTTTTCGTCGTACGCGAGTTCAACAAATCCGACCGAATCCTTGTTGTCGTTCAGCGCGTCGAGCACCTTCGCACCGTCCGTCTTCGGCAAGGTGAACGAGATATCGGTCAGACCAGTCGCGGCAACGGACACGTTCTGCACGATCATGTCAATGTTCGCGCCGGTGCCGGCAACAATAGTGAAAATCTCGGCGGCCTTACCCGGAATATCGGGAACACCGACGACGGTGATCTTTGCTTCGCTCAGGTCCCCGGCAACACCGGTGATGATGGGCTCTTCCATGTTTTCTCCTCTCGCGGAAACAACGATTGTGCCTTCTTTGTCGGCAAAACTTGAGCGCACGTGCAGTGTGACACCGTGGCGTCGTGCGTATTCGACGGCGCGAATGTGCAGCACCTTGGCACCGGCGGCGGCGAGTTCCAGCATTTCTTCGCTGGTAATCACGTCGACCTTGTGAGCCATAGGAACTACGCGGGGGTCGGCGGTGAAGACGCCATCAACGTCGGTATAGATTTCGCACACATGGGCGTCGAGAGCGGCGGCCAGCGCAACAGCGGTAGTGTCGCTGCCGCCACGACCCAGAGTGGTGATGTCGCGCGAGTCGCGGTTGAAGCCTTGGAAACCGGCGACGATGGCGATGGCGCCTTCGGCCAGCGCTTCTTGGACACGTTCGGGGGTGACTCCGACGATGCGCGCGGCACCGTGCTGTGCGTCGGTCATCATGCCGGCCTGGCTGCCGGTGAACGATCGGGCTTCGTGGCCGAGGCTCTTGAGGGCCATGGCCAGCAGTGCCATCGAGATGCGTTC
>CALBMG010000228.1 GCA_937896185.1 uncultured Microbacteriaceae bacterium
TTCTCGTCCATGTAGGTATCGTGTCGACTTTCCAGCGTCACAATCATGCGTTGCAGTTCTTCGTTGTCCTCGATCTGTTCGGCGATGCCCGCCAAAAATTCGCGGCCAGATTCACGGAACTCATCGGTGGGCAACATAATTCCCGTTGCTGTGGTGATCGCATCAAATACCGCAACAGCACCGAAGGGGAAGTCAGAGTCCGCAAGGTAGTGCGGAATGAGGACAACGAAACCGGCGACCGGGAAACCCAGCTCGCACAGTGTGTATTCGACGAGGTGTCCGAATGTCCCCGGGATTTCGGTGGTCGGTTTCCACACTGAATAAGCGTCCACGAGTTCGGCACGGGATCCGCTCACCGTCATACCGACTGGCCGGGTGTGTGGGACTGGCATCGGGATAGCGTGCGCCCATGTGGTGTGACTCACTCGGAATCGTTCAATAATGTCCAACACAATTTCGATGGCCGAATCCCAACGGAAGTCGGGCTCGTACCCCGCCAACAACAGGAACTGTGCCCCCATATCGTCTGTCACCAACGACAGGGTCAGTGTGGGCGGGCGATAGTCCGTCAACCGTGTTTGTTCGAAAACAAAAGTGGGACGACGTGCCCGGTAGTCCAAGAATGAATCGTTGTCGAATGACAAGACGAGAGTGTGCTCGAGGTGGTCCATGATGTGCCGAGATGCGGATCTGACCGAGTTGCCTGCATCGATGAATCCGGTGAACAACATCACCAACGGCAGACCGTCCGGGACTACTTGTCCGTGATCCGTGAACAAGCCGTTCGATGTACTCACCCTTTCATAGTACGGCGAGATGCCGGTGCCTCGCTTACGCTGGTCGCATGCTCCCCGAAATTGTGGCCCACTCTTCCGCACTTGCCTCCGACGCGATTCTTGTCTCGATTTTTTCCGACGCGGAATCTGTGGGGTGGTCCTGCCCGCCCGAAATTGACGAGGCCGTTCGGCACGCGGTGACGAGCATGAACGTCGAGCCCAAACCCGAATCAGTGCATCGGATTCCGGCGCCAGTGGCATCAGGTTTTTCCACCATTTATCTGGTCGGAACGGACCGTTCACTGGGCAGCGTGGGATTACGCAATGCTGCAGCCGCCGGTGTGCGCCAGGTGACTAAGGCAACCCAGTTAGACGTTTCATTCCCAGTGGTAACCGTGGACGATGCGGCCGCTGTGTGTGAAGGAGCGCTTCTCGGCGCACACACCACCTCACACTACAAATCAACGGTTACTCCTGCAGGCATCGCAACGCTGTCGGTGCGCGAAGCCGATTCCCGCACAATTGCCGAGGCCCACATTACGGCGAGCGCCGTTGCAGCGGTCCGCGATTTGGTTGCCGAGGTCCCGAATCTGCAGTCACCCGCAGTGCTGGCAGATCACGTTCGCGCCGTCGCAAAATCAGAAGGTTTGAGCGTCACCGTGTTCGACGAGACGGAATTGGTCGAGCGTGGTTTTGGCGGAATTTCTGCGGTGGGTGCGGGTTCGGTGAATCCCCCACGATACGTCGAGATTTCGTACACACCGAAGCTGGCTTCACGCCGAATTGAACTGGTCGGTAAGGGCATCACCTTCGACTCGGGCGGGCTCTCGTTGAAGCCTGCGGCGTCGATGGTGGGAATGAAATACGACATGACGGGAGCGGCAACCGTGTTTGCGACGATCATCGCCGCACACCGACTTGAACTTCCCATCTCTGTGACCGCGCGGCTCTGTATTGCCGAGAACATGCCGTCGGGAACTGCAGCTCGCCCGGGTGATGTCATCACCATGCTGGGTGGTACCACTGTGGAAATCACCAACACTGATGCCGAGGGCCGTCTCGTCCTTGCGGACGGTCTCGTCGCGGCGAGCGCTACTGCCCCCGACGCGATCATCGACGTTGCCACTCTGACGGGTGCCGCACGCGTTGCTCTCGGTGACCGAATTGTCGGGGTAATGGGTAACGGTTTCATCGTTGATGAGATTGGTGATGCTGCGAAGAGCGTCGGCGAAGAAACATGGGTGATGCCTCTGCCCGAGAATTTGGGTCAGATCCTGTCCAGCGACGTAGCAGATCTGGCCAATGCCAAGCCGGGCAACACCGCGGCGGGAATGCTGGTGGGTGGGTATTTCCTGCAGCAATTCGTGGGCAAGGACACCACGGGTGTCCGTATCCCGTGGGCTCACCTCGATATTGCGGGTCCCGCTAATAACTCTGGCTCTCCTTACGGTGTCACTCCTAAGGGCCCCACGGGAACCATGGTGCGAACACTGCTGACCACCCTGCGTAATCTGTCGGCACAGTCGAGCAACAAGGAGTAGGCTCTTTGATGGTCCACTGACGGATTTGCCTTACCCGGCATGTCCTCAATTACCACTACTTACGAAGGAGTGTCGGTGTCCGAAATCGCTGTTGACCTTGTTGTTCTGGGTGGCGGAAGCGGCGGCTATTCCGCTGCACTGCGAGCCACCCAGCTGGGCATGAGCGTTGCGCTCATCGAAAAGGACAAGGTTGGTGGAACCTGCCTGCACGTGGGATGTATCCCCACTAAGGCATTGCTGCATGCAGCCGAGATCGCCGACAACACGAAGGACGCCGCGAAGTTTGGCGTGAACGCCACTTTCTCTGGTGTCGACGTTGCCGGTGTTTCCGCATACCGCGAGGGCATCATCAGCTCCAAATTCAAGGGCCTTCAGGGTCTTCTGAAGGCTCGCGGCGTGCAGATGGTTGATGGATACGGCGTATTGACTTCCCCTAACACTGTTCAGGTCGGCGACACTGTTGTGCGTGGCACGAACGTGGTTCTCGCAACCGGTTCCTACTCGCGCACCCTGCCTGGACTGGAAATTGGTGGCCGCGTGCTGACCTCCGAGCAGGCGTTGACGCTCGACTATGTCCCCCGCAAGGTCGTCGTTTTGGGCGGTGGCGTCATCGGCGTCGAGTTCTCGAGCGTGTGGCGTTCTTGGGGATCCGAAGTGACCATCATCGAGGGCCTTCCCCACCTCGTTCCCATGGAGGACGAATCAGTTTCGAAGCAGTTCGAACGCGCTTTCCGTAAGCGTGGCATTGAATTCAAGCTTGGTGTGCGTTTCCAGAGCGTCACTCAGGACGACAACGGCGTTGTCGTCACCCTGGAGAACGGCGAAACCGTCGAGGGCGACATTCTGCTCGTCGCAGTGGGCCGCGGCCCCGCCACCGCAAACAACGGTTTCGAAAACGTCGGAATCACCATGGATCGCGGATTCGTGATCACGAACGAGCGTCTCGCGACGAATGTTCCCGGTGTCTACGCGGTCGGCGACATCGTCCCCGGGCTTCAGCTCGCCCACCGCGGCTACCAGCACGGAATCTTCGTTGCCGAAGAAATCGCTGGGCTCAACCCCGTCGTGGTCAGTGACCTCAACATCCCCAAGGTCACCTATTCCGACCCCGAGGTCGCATCGGTTGGCCTGTCCGAGGCCAAGGCGAAGGCCGTCCACGGTGACGACGCCGTGGAATCATACGACTACAACCTCGCGGGTAACGGCAAGAGCCACATCCTCGAAACCGCGGGTTCCATCAAGGTGGTTCGCGTAAAGAATGGACCCGTGGTCGGTGTTCACATGATCGGTGCCCGCGTGGGCGAACTCATCGGTGAAGCCCAGATGATTGTCAACTGGGAAGCTCACCCCGAGGATGTTGCACCGCACATCCACGCACACCCCACCCAAAACGAAGCTCTTGGCGAAGCGTTCCTTGCCCTTGCCGGCAAGCCGCTGCACGCCCTCTAAGAATCAACGAGAGAAAGAACATCATGGCTGAAATCGTTAACCTCCCCGCACTCGGAGAGAGCGTCACCGAGGGAACCATCACTCGCTGGCTGAAGAACGTCGGTGACACTGTTGCCGTTGACGAACCCATTGTTGAGGTTTCGACTGACAAGGTCGACACAGAGATCCCGTCGCCCATCGCCGGTGTTATCGAGGAAATTTTTGCGCAGGAAGACGACGTCGTCCCCGTGGGTTCGCCCTTGGTGCGTATCGGCGATGGCAGTGGCGCCGCGGCAGCGGCTCCGGCCGCACCCGCGGTAGTTGCCGAACCCGTTGTCGAGGCTGCACCCGCGGCCCCCGTCGTCGAGGTCCCCGTTGTAGCAGCACCTGTTGTTGCACCTCCCGTTGTGGCTGCGCCTCCCGTCGTAGCTGCTCCTCCTGTTGTTGCTGCAGCACCTGCTGCCGCGGCACCTGCCACCTCGCACGCCGGAGCGCCCTACGTAACCCCCATTGTTCGCAAGTTCGCGAACGACGCCGGAGTTAACCTGGCAACTGTCGTCGGGACTGGAATCGGTGGCCGCATCCGCCGCGAAGACATCCAGGCAGCAGCTGCCGGCAACTCGTCGGCTCCCGCCGCCCGCGCGGCACTCGAGGTTTCGCCACTGCGAGGAACACGAGTCCCCATGACTCGACTGCGCAAGGTTGTTGCCGAGCGCGCCGTTGCGTCGATGGTTTCGACCGCTCAGCTGACCACCGTTGTCGAGGTCGACGTCACCGCTGTGGCACGTCTTCGTGACGCAATCAAGGGCGACTTCCTCGCGAAGACGGGAAACAAGCTCAGCTTCCTCCCCTTCTTCGCACAGGCAACGGTGGAAGCCCTGCAGGCGTTCCCCATCATCAACTGCACCGTAGAGGGTGACGAGATTGTCTACCCCGCCACCGAGAACATCTCGATCGCAGTGGACACCGAGCGTGGCCTGCTGACCCCCGTGGTCAAGAACGCTGCAGGTAAGACGATTGCACAGTTCGCCGCCGAAATCGCCGACCTTGCCGCACGCACTCGCGACAACAAGCTCGGACCCGACGAGTTGGCTGGTGGCACGTTCACCCTTACCAACACCGGTTCTCGCGGAGCACTGTTTGACACCCCTGTTGTGTTCTTGCCTCAGGTAGCGATCTTGGGCACCGGTGTTGTCACCAAGCGCCCAGCAGTGGTCAAGACCGAAGACGGCACCGAATCAATCGCGATTCGAAGCATGGTCTACCTTGCGCTTTCATACGATCACCGACTAGTCGACGGAGCCGACGCAAGTCGCTTCTTGGTCGACGTGAAGGCACGCCTAGAAGAAGCAAACTTCTCAGCTGACTTAGGCATTTAGTTTCAAAAAGAAATGGCCCTGACTAGTCGGTCGGGGCCATTTTTTCTATCTGCCAGCTCTTGCCATGTGCGATGAACAACACACGGATGTCTCGTGCAACACTCATGCAGCTTGCCAAGTAATTGGCCGATGCCAGTTGGCCGAGAGATACCAATTTGCTCTGTGATTCGAAGGTCCAACCTTCGACACTAAATGCCTCAGTGTTTTCAACAATCGTTCTCTTGTTCAAGCTCTCAATATCGACGCAAGGTTTTGGTTTGGGAGACTGTGAGCTAGAAGCATTTGCGGCTGTGTGGCTGGATGCGTGTTCAGGTGCAAAAAGCACCAGTGAAAGTAGCGCGGTGAGAACGACAACGATCCAGAGCGCAACAACTGACAGCAATGCCTTCGACCAAGAGAACCGATTCTGATGTTCTGACATGTGCATGCTGTCTGAATCACGAGGTATTTCGAAGACGATGCGCTTCGGCGCGATGCGAATCATGCGAAAGTCAATGGCATCTCGAGAAAGGCGATGTCGAAAGGCGACCCAATTCGAGAACCAGCGATTATGGGTGTGCGCCTCATAGCCGGCTCTCACGGTAATCAGGTCTCGCCAACTCACGAACTAAGGTTGCCCGAACAGTTTGTGTTCTGGCAGATTCGGGCAAATCTGTTGATGGCGGAATAATCCCTGAGAATGTGGATTTAAACTATGGTCATGCCAATTTTTGAGACCGTCGGTCTTGCTCCAGACTTCGTAGATTACGAAGCCGCTTGGCAACTTCAACGCAACGTGCACGGCGAGGTAAGCAAGCACATGCGAGATGAAACCGTGTTGCTGCTTGAACACGCGTCTGTCTTCACCGCCGGAAAGCGCACTGAAGAGTCTGAAAGACCAACCGACGGAACTCCGGTAATCGATGTCGATCGCGGCGGAAAAATCACTTGGCACGGACCAGGCCAACTGGTTGGCTACCCGATTATGCGCCTGCCTGACCCAATCGACGTAGTTGGCTATGTTCGCTGGCTTGAGCAGGTGCTTATCGATTCAATCGCCGAATTCGGGGTCACCGGTCAACGAGTTGGCGGTCGCTCTGGAGTTTGGGTCGATGTCGATGGTCAATTTGAAAAGGTTGCTGCAATAGGCATCCGTGTTGCCGAAAAGACAACAATGCACGGATTCGCACTGAACTGCAACAACTCGCTTGATCCGTATGACACCATAGTTGCGTGTGGCATTCGCGACGCGAAGACCACAACATTGCAGCAGTTGACCGGCAAAGACATCACCCCGGCGATAGCTGCAGAAGTAGTCAAGAGACATCTTGGCGAGATTGAGATCAGGCGATGAACGACAAACCAGAACGCAAGCTGCTTCGCATCGAGGTGCGAAATGCGTCTGTTCCGATTGAACGCAAACCGGAGTGGATCAAGACTCGCGCCAAGATGGGTCCTGAATATCAGGCGCTTCAGGCACTTGTGAAGACCGAGGGTTTGCACACCGTTTGCCAAGAAGCCGGTTGCCCGAACATCTATGAATGCTGGGAAGACCGCGAAGCTACTTTTCTTATCGGCGGATCACAGTGCACGCGACGCTGCGACTTTTGCCAGATTGACACCGGCAAACCTGCTGAGTTCGATGCCGATGAGCCTCGTCGCGTTGGCGAGTCTGTCACTCAAATGCAGTTGCGCTATGCAACCGTCACCGGAGTCGCTCGCGATGACCTTGAAGACGAAGGTGCCTGGCTTTACGCCGAGACCATTCGACAGATTCACCAGCAGTCGCCTGGCACCGGTGTCGAGATTCTGGTTCCAGACTTTTCAGGAAACCCTGACCTCTTGAAGTTAGT
>CALBMG010000229.1 GCA_937896185.1 uncultured Microbacteriaceae bacterium
GAATATCGTGCATCCCACTGTGAAGCGTCCATGCCTGAAGTCTACGGAGGCTAGGCGTCGATAACGTGCACAAGGCTTTCGATGAATCCCTCGAACGATGTCGACCCCTTGATGACCTCGTTCATGCGGGCGCGTTCGCCGAAGACTTGCACAAACTGCTCGAAAACGGTCTGGAATTCGTCACGACCACTCGCCGCGAAGGCGATGAACGCCACAATATTGACTCGATGTTCACCCCATGGTGCAGGATTCTCATTCACCGCAATCGCAATGGTGGGCCGTTCCGCCGTCATCGACATGGCATGGGGCACAGCCAAACCGTCCACAAAAACCGTCGACGACATCCGTTCCCGTTCGATGGCTCCATCGATATAGGCGTCGTCCACCACATTCAACGACTTCAGGGCTTCACCGAGACCACGAATCATGTCCTCGGGTGTCTCGATGGTGACATTGCGGAAAAACAATTCGGGCCGGAAATATGTCATCAGTCGTTCACGGATACTGGAACGCCGCCGCTGTTGACGAATCCGTGAAACTTGGCTGCGGACTCGATCGATGTCGTTGTCCGACAGGAACGGTTGAACCTCGATAACAGACTCCAAGGTCGCTGCCAGCGGAATTGTCGAAATCACAATATCCGTATCAATCTCCTCCACACGCACATCTGTGCGGGTGATCACCGACTCGATGGAAATTTCGGTGCCCAAAATCTTTTCGATACTCTCGCGCATCACAATGTGCAGGTCGTAATAGGACGGGCACACGATAGTCGCGCTTACCCTGTTTTCGCGTTGCGCCTGACGCTCTAAATAGCTTCCGATGTGTAGTGCGACATACGAGATTTCGTCTTCGTCGACGACGATTCCGCGTTCCTTTTGAATGATCGAACTCATAAACACGGCAACATCAAAGATCAGCGGGTACGCGGTCTTAATCGATTTCGCCAAAGGGTTACGGCTGAAAACGTCGAACTTGGCGCGGTTCACCAGGTGACCCAAATGCAACGACAAACGGTCGATTAGTTCGTCGTTACGCAAGTCGATGAGGTACTCCTCGTACACAAGCTCGACAATTTTGACGAGAGTGGCGCGGTCTGCGGCATCGGCACGAGCACCCGCCATGGTGGTGCCGTTGGCAACGCTCATCACACGTGTCACCAGTTGGCGTGCGAGATAAATTTCTTCCCACTGACCCAGATCGAGCCCAAAATGACGGCCCGCGAGTTCTTTTACCAAACCCGAAACGAAGGTGGTGTCCGGGTCGATTGCACCGCGATAGTCAGGCAACGTTTGCCCCAAACGCACCCGGTCGACGGCAATTGCCACATGCAACAGCACCGAATCGATTCCGTATTCGTTGATGATGTACCCGTGGTAGTCGAGACGACCGATCAAATCCGTTTTGAACGCAACAAGTTCGGGAATATCAAAACGTGCCGCAATGGCGTCAAGATTCAAAAATTCACTCTGCAACGAATCATAAATAAGGCTCGACAGCACCTTGCGCAGCCCCGCCTCGTTTCCTCGGAAGGTTAGAAGCCCGTCGACCCGGTCAATCTGCAGATCCGAAGCCAACGCAATCTCTCGCGCCCGCTTGAGATCAAGTTCCGCGGTTGCGTCGGAAACATGCATGGATCGAGCAAGATCCGACAGCAGTACGCCCTGTGAAGACTCAACGAGGCGACGAATAATGTGGTGTGCACGTTCACGTGGCAATGACGGTGTCTCGTCCGGCGCGGCCGTCTGTGTGGCCAAATACTGCTGGTATTGATCTTTGTTGATGCGATAACCCTGGCCGGAGGCCGCAATGATTTCAAAGGGCCGTGCCGCCGACTTTGCCGCGGCAACATAATTCCGAACACTTCGAGTGGACACGCCCAAGCGCTCGGCCAGATTGGTCGCCGAGACCCAGTCTGTCGAGCCACGCAAGAGCTCGAGCAGCAGTACGTAGTTGTCACTCATGTTGTGGCAACTGTATCGAACGCAGGACAAACATTCCGCGGAAAATCGGGGATTTCCGCCCCAGCGGAAACAGATTTACAGACAAAACCGTCGAATCCCCTGCGTCTGCGTGGCACAGTAACGACAAGGAGGCGACATGACAACGGTGTACATCGTGTGCGGTGCGGGAGCATCAAGCACGTTCCTTGCGCTGTCATTGCGCAACATCATGGGCTCGAACTCCGAACTCGAATTTGTGCCGGCCCCGCTGTCGACGATTAGCCCCACTCAGAGCGACATTGTCGCCGTGGCCCACCACATCGCAGTTGAATCTCGAGTGGATGCTCTTCGAAGCGAAGGCATCACCATTGTCGAAATTCCCGAGCACGTTAACGGCGCTTTCGGGGCTGCCGATGCCGCCGCCGTAATCACCGCGGCACTCACCACAGACTTC
>CALBMG010000230.1 GCA_937896185.1 uncultured Microbacteriaceae bacterium
ATGATCACGGCAATTTCACCGCGATATCCGGCATCAATGGTGCCCGGTGAGTTGACGAGCGAGATTCCGTGTTTCAGTGCAAGCCCACTGCGCGGCATCACGAATGCGACGTAACCGTGCGGAAGCGCGATGTGCAAACCGGTTTTTACGGCAGCGCGTTGACCGGGTTGCAGTGTGAGGCTTTCCGTCGAACACAGGTCCGCTCCGGCGTCCCCGGGATGCGCATAGTGCGGTGCGGCAGCACCCGAAATTAGCACCATTGGAGTATCGGTCACCCGTTTAGCGTATTACATGGTCAGATAGATACATGATTCTGTTCCGTGAACGTCTGACCCCACCCCCAACTTTCCACCTCGCGCTGCTGCTGTTGTTGCCCTTGAGTTATGGAATGTTTGCCCCCATTTCGGTTGCCGTTGCGGCCTCGTGGGCGGTGCTGGTGTTCGGAGTCGCCGAAATCTGGCTTTTTGTTTTGGCTCCTGTTGTCACGGTTACGGAGACGGAATTGATTGCGGGCAAGGCGCGCATCAGTCGATCGCTGTTGGCCGATGCTCGCGCGATTACTCGCGAGGACCGTCGTGACGCAATTCACAATGCGCTGTCGTGGAAACTGTTGCGCGGTTGGATTCCGACGGGAATCACGGTAACCATCACAGATGATGCCGACCCGACACCGTATTGGTTCGTGTCGACTCGTCGTCCCGAGGAACTCGCTGCGCTGTTGAACAGCGCGGCCTGATTCGCGTAAAAGTTTTCTGGTGGCGAGAAGTTAGCCGGAGCAGTCCATGCACACGAGGCCAATCTTCTTGTCCTCGTGGTGGATCTGCGAACGGTGCTTCACCAGGAAGCACTCCATGCAGGTGAACTCGTCGGCCTGAGGAGGCAAGATGACAACATCGAGCTCGATGTTAGCCAAATCCTGGCCACCCATTTCGAGGCTGTCGGGGTTGTCAGCGTCGTCGGAATCCGAAAGGCCTCGAGCTACGGGCACACGCTCTTGAATAGCGTGCAGAGATTCGACATCTTCTTCGCCCTTGCGCTGGTCTGGGTCACGTTCCGCCATGGTGTCGGTCGCCTTTCGTACGGTAGTCAGCGGGGATAGTTTGCGACACATTTTGTCAAAATGCAAAACGAGCCAACATGTTGTGCAATGTTGCCCAGAATTCGCGGTATTCTCAAGCAAGCAGTTTGGCTAAGGGAGGTCGACATGGAGAAGCTCACCGTCATCGGAATCGACAATGGCGTGGTCACTGCCGTTTCTGATTCGGGTCACATGTTCACCATCGAACTGCCCGAAGACGCTCGACCCGCCACCAGGCCTCGCCTCACCGCGGTGAACTCATCAGTCTCACCCCGCGAGATTCAAGCCCTATTGCGTTCCGGACTTTCGGTTGCCGAAGTTGCGGCACGAACCGGCGAGAGCACCGATCATGTCGCCCGGTACGAAGGGCCCGTTATCGCCGAGCTGGGTTTCATCTTGGAACGTGCACAGGCCGTTGAGGTTGTCGGCATGGGTGACGGCGTAACATTTGCCGAGGCGCTGGAGCACAAACTTGAGGCTCAGGGCGGTTCAATCCTGCGCTGGCAGTCCTACCGTCTGGATGAGGAATGGATTGTTGCCCTGTCCGCTCAGATCGGTTCCGTGATCGAGGACGCAACCTGGACTTTTGATTCCCGCAAGCTCACTCTCACTCCGTCAAACCCTGCGGCCGTTCGATTGTCGAAGGTCGATGGTGCGGAGTCCTCGCTGTTCCCCGCTCTCCGCGTCGTAGCACCCACCGAGCCCATCCGTTTTGACAGTGGACAGTTCGAACCGCTTCCCCCGGTTCCTCCGATTGCTGCAGTTCCTGTGACGCGCCCTGAACCGGTTGCAGAATCAGAACCCGCGGCGCCCGCAGACCTGCTCGAGGAACTACAGCGCCGTCGTGGCGAACGCGCCAATGCGATGTCCTCACACCCGTCGACCGGGTCAATCCCGATCATCCAGCTGGATGCCAACGGCGAACCGATCGATCCCACCGCACCGTCGGCACCTGTTCCGGCACAGCCCGAGCCCGCGGCAGCGGTTACCGACCCCACGGTTTTCGAGGAACCCACACCGTCACGCTCGCAGCGTCGCACGCGACCCAACATGCCCACCTGGGATGAAATCGTGTTTGGCGCACGCCCCGACGAGGACTAAACAAACGCCCCGAAACGTTTCAGTGGAACCACCATTTCGGCGGGAGACATGCCCCCGTGGTGACCGCGCATCGCACGTGAACCACTCGTCGCAACACGCTCATCGAAGTACACACGAATTCCCTTGGGGAGCACGATGATGTCGCCAATGCGCGCCGCGTGTTCC
>CALBMG010000231.1 GCA_937896185.1 uncultured Microbacteriaceae bacterium
ATACATAGAAAAGTGGGCCGAGGTGCGCGCCCCGACCCACTCCCCTGTGCTGGTTACTGTTCGGCGCCCGACAGTTTGGCGGGTGACAGTGCGGCGTCGACGTCGGATTCGGTCATGAGACCTGCGCCGACCACGAGTTCGCGGATGGGTGCACCGGTCTTTAACGCCTGCTTCGCCAGTTCGGCGGCCTGCTGGTAGCCGATAACGGGGATCAGGGCGGTGATGACGCCGACGCTCGATGCCACCATGGCAGCGAGGCGGTCTTCGTTTGCGGTGATGCCGTCGATGCAGTTCACACGCAGTGTGCGGCATGCGTTCGTCATCCACGCCAGCGATTGCAGAATTGACGAGGCGATTACGGGTTCGAATGCGTTGAGCTGCAGTTGCCCAGCCTCGGCCGCGGCGGTCACGGTAGCGTCAGCACCGATGATGCTGAATGCCACCTGGTTGACGACCTCGGGGATGACGGGGTTGACCTTGCCCGGCATGATCGACGAGCCGGCCTGCATGGGGGGCAGGTTGATTTCGTTGAATCCGGCCTGGGGGCCGCTCGACAGCAACCGCAGGTCGTTACAGATTTTGGACAGTTTTACGGCCGCGCGCTTCAGCTGACCGGACACGGTCATAAAGATTCCGGCATCGCTGGTGGCTTCGATCAGGTCGGCGGCGGTTTCGATGGGAAGTCCGGTGACCGCACCGAGGTGACGGTTGACGGCCGCAGCGTATCCAGGGTCGGCGGTAATTCCGGTGCCGATTGCGGTGGCCCCCATGTTGGTTTCACACAGCCAGGGGATGATTTCCGACAGGCGGTCTTGGTCTTCGCGCAGCGTGGTCGAGAACCCGTTGAATTCTTGACCCAATGTCATGGGCACGGCGTCTTGCATTTGGGTGCGGCCGACCTTGACGATGTTGGCGAATTCGGCGCCCTTGGATTCGAACGAGTTGGCGAGTCGCAGATGTTCTTTCAGCAGTCGCTGAATTCCAAACACCATGGCGAGCTTGATCGAGGTGGGGTAGGTGTCGTTGGTTGACTGGCTGCGGTTGACGTCGTCGATGGGGTGCAGGTATTGGTATTCGCCCTTGTTGTGCCCCATTTTTTCGAGGCAACGGTTGGCGATGATTTCGTTAGTCGACATGTTGGTCGAGGTGCCGGCGCCGCCCTGAAGTACGCCGAGAACGAATTCTTCGTGCAGCATTCCGCCGATAATTTCGTTGCAAACTTCGACAATCAGGTCGGCTTTTTCGGGTGCGAGCACACCGATTTCTTTGTTTGCGAGCGCGGCGGCCTGTTTGACTCGGGCCAGCGCCACGATCAGGTCGGGGTAGTTCGACAGTGCGCGGCGGGTGATGGGGAAGTTTTGCAGTGCACGTGCCGTGTGGATTCCCCAGTATGCGTTGGCGGGGATGTCCATTTCGCCGAGAGAGTCTTTTTCGCGGCGGGTGGGTCCGTCATAGTTTCCGCCGGCTCCGACGGTGAAGACGGGAACACCGTCATCGCTTTTCACAAATGAGGGACCTGGACCTGTTGTGTGCACCATGCGGAACACCTTTCTGGCGTCATTGCCAATCGGATATTTCAAGGCTACCGCGAACGTTCGCATGCAAACGGTTGCGGCGTGCGGTTGTGAAAACTTTTGCTTCGTAGCGGGTCCGCGCACAATAAAACTGCTTGAATCACCGCTCGCGCAGTTTCTGTGCACGGTCCTCTAATGTTTAGGCGGCGAAGTCGTCGTGGTCGGAGATTTTGGACAGCTCGAAGTACCCGTCTCGGCACCGCCAGTAGTGCAGCCGCTTGGCTTGGGCCACTCCGTTTTCGAGGTGAACCCGCCAGCATGCGTCACCATTTTGGCGCGTGAGTTCGGGGGCTGTGGCGGCGTTACTTTCGCGAAGCGGGTGTTCCACGTTGATGTTGTCTCGGGCGTTGCGCCGGGTGACGATGTTCACGAGGACGCGCAGAGCTTTGCGTTGTTCGCCGTGATCAAGTGCGGCGAAGCTGTCGGCGAAGCCGGGTGCCATCGTCCATTTTTCGGTTTCCAGGTTGTGCTGCGCCCTGTCGGCAGGGTTGTAGACCGACAGCCAGGTGCGCCGCATTTCTTCGCGCACCCATTCCTCGGCGGTCGCGAATCGTCCGCGTCGGCTTTCGATGGTCGACGTTTCGCGACCTTTTTCGTTGGCCTGGTGACGGATCGCTGACAGTTTGGCGCGCAGTTCTTTGCGTTCCGCGGTCATCAATCGAATTGTGTCTTGCGCGGTCGTGAGTTCGGCCACTGCCGCACGGTGCTGCGACAGTATCGATTCAAGTTTTTGCTTGTTGGCGACTGATTCCAGTCGCAGTTGCTTCATCGCATATTGATTGAGATGGAATTGGTCGGCACGAATGCCGCCCGCTACTGTCGAGGGTTGCGTGACTTCGGGGGTGGATGCGGTCGGGACTGTGACCTTGCCAGGTCCCGGCATCGGGGTGACCCGCGCAACAGGGCCCGGTAACGCCGCACCTCCGCCAGGGAACGAACCCTGCACAGTTCCCGCATCGGCGTCGTCGGTTTCGCCAGTGACCGAGGTGGCGGCGGTCAGCATCGAGTCGATATCGACTGCAGCACCCAACTGTGTGATGTCGTCATCAAACTTCGACGAATCGGCCGCAGCTCGCAAGGATGTCTCGATGTCTTCGAGAATGCGGTCCAGGATTGCGTTATGTTCCTGTTCCAGCCAGGGGCGTCCGCCGGGCACCAACGAAATCGCAGGCAATGTTTCTTCTGCGTCATCGATGTCATCGAGACGCAGTCGGGTGCGGCCTTGAGCGTCGCGATAGACACGCACCCGAACGATATCGTCGACGCTGAACAGTTTGTCGATGACGTCCAGGGGGTTGCTGGTGATTTCCGCCTTGGTCACCACGATCGGCAGCCCAGGGTGCACCACCACGGTTGCTTCTTGGCGGCTGACTGCGGTGAACATTGCCAGGGTCACAGAACCAAATGGGTACCGATCCGAAAGGTCATCCAAGGTCCAGTCGGATTTGTCGAGAATGAAATTGCGGGACTCGGGGTCCCACACACCGGTCACGACCTGTCCGACGGACAGGTACCAACTCAGCGGAACGCCGGGGTACGTTGTCGTTTCGAGCAACGACATGAACTGAGGCAGCGATGCGCCACGCACGGGTTCGGGCTGCAACATGGCACTGCCGGCAAACATTTGCTTGACCACGCAGGTAACCCGCACAGCGGATTCCGAGGGGCGGTCGAACAGTCCGGATTTGTAGGCCATGGTGCGCGCTTCGCCGATGACTCGACTGGTGGCACGCCGAATGCCGTTCGGGGTGTCGACCTGGGGTGCGAAACTGACCGCGAAACCAGAGTCGCCCAGCGACACCGCACCAAAAATTGCGGCCAAACCAGATCCGGAGCCCAGGTTGCGGTCGACCGCTGTTTCTAAGGCGGCGACCAAGGCGGCGTGGTCGCACGAATACACGACGGCGTTAAGCCCCAGTTCGTCGACAAGGAACGGGATATCGAAGCTAAAGCCATGCTCGCCAGCGGTGATCACAATGATGGGCGCGATTCGAGAGGTATCGGCGATGTGCTGCACAATCGCGTGGACTTGATCCAATGTGATGATGCGGATCGATGACATGAAACCCCTCTCGTTTCCTTGAGGATAAATCCGACCACCGACATGAAACCCGGCCACGGCACACAACCACCGTCAACCGCCTATCCTGAAACAAGGAGGTCAACATGACTGTAGAAATGTACGGCGCCGGATGGTGCGGAGACTGTGTCCGAGCAAAGATGCTCTTGGAACACCACAACGTCGACTATGTGTGGCACGACACCGATGCCGACGAGACGAACCGTGAGCGAGCCCAGGCAATCAGCGGATTGCCCAAAATTCCCGTGATCACGTTCCCTGACGGTTCGTGGTTGTCCGAGCCCTCGAACCCGGCGCTGGTCGAACGCCTTGGTGCTAACGGCCTTCTGCCGGGCACCGAGTAATGGCGAAATGGGTGGGAACGCATCCCACGTTTGTCAACAAAACTGACCTGTCGGCAATCGTTGTGAACGCCGTCAGTGACCTGACCGGTGTTTTCGCCGCCAGCCTCGAGGGTGTTTCTGTCGCTATGGACGGCATCGACATCTCTGAACTGCGCGACCTGTCGTTGATGCGGTGGAACACTGCGTATGTGGTGAACCTGGATGCTCACGACGGAGGTGCCGACGTCGTTGTCACGGCGGGTTTGGAAGACACCGTTCAGCAGGCAGTGAATTCGGCGTTCGTTGGGTGGGCTATCGGACAATCGGATGCGATTGAGGCTCCCCGCGGGGTTCGAGCAATCACCGTGTCATTGCGATCAGACCTGTTCCACGACGTCGAATCGGACGCTTTGACTTCGGGCGCGACGGACAAGGTCATGCCGGCATTGCGCCAGCTGGCCGAAAACCTGTCGACCCACTATTTCACTCAGGTACGCCGCTAGGCGCCCCGAACCACACATTCGACCCGAGGCCTGCACTGCGAGCCTCGGGTCGAATTATGTAGGCAACTGGGTTTAGGAAACCCGGTTGAACTCCAACACGAAAGCGGTTTCGGGGTCGATGATCGGCGGACGCAATCCGACGGTCTGCAACAGCTCGCCGGTCAGCTGGAACGAACCATCCGCTGCGGCCGCCCACCAGCCCGGCAGTGCGCGCGAGACGTGGCTGGGTCCGCCAGCGAATTCGACGCGGGTGACCGTGTACACGCCGGCGGGGTCGAGTCCAGGAATGCGCAGGGCGTCGGGGGTCGAACCACCGGTAGTGTCCAGCAGAACATAGGCAAAAATCGCACGGTCGCGATCGTGCGACACGACCCCGTGCACGTACGCCGCCTCGTCCGAATGGTCGACGCGCACGGTGCGACCGCCGTGCAGCAGCCCGCGGTTGGCCTTGTAATAGTCGGCCCATTGTGTCAGTGCGGCGCGTTCGTCGTCGCTGGTCTCGGTGAGGTTCCATTCCAGCCCCGCATGGCCAAACAGCGCGGTCGTGGCGCGGAACGACAGCGAGTGCGTGCGGTGAGTGGTGTGTGCGCGGTGCGGTCCGATGTGGGTGCCGAGCATCTCGGGCGGAATTGCGTACTGCGTGTACCGCTGGATGGATTGGCGTTCCAGCGCGTCGTTGCAGTCGCTGGTCCAGAAACGGTCGGCGTGGAATGTCATGCCCAGGTCGATGCGGCCGCCACCTGATGCACAGGATTCGATTTCGAGCCCCGGGTGACGTCGTTTGAGTTCGTCAAACAGGCGGTAAATCGCCTCGGTTTGGGCGCGCACCGCGGCGCGGCCCAGGTGGCCGGGCTCGATAAGAACCATGTTGTGATCCCATTTGATGTAGCGAATATTGTGTGCGCTGAGCACGGCATCGACCTGGCCCAGAACGTGATCAAACGCACCGGGGTGGGTGATGTCCAACACGTGTTGACCGCGACCCATGATGGGTGTGCGGTCGGCCATGTGCAGAATCCATTCGGGGTGCTCGCGGTACAGATCCGAGTCGGGCTGCACCATTTCGCCTTCGAACCACAGGCCAAATTCCATGCCGTGGGCGTTCACCATGTCGATCAGGGGGTCCAGTCCGTCGGGCCACGCCTCGGACGACACAACCCAGTCGCCCAACCCTGCGGTGTCGTCGCGGCGGGCACCAAACCAGCCGTCGTCGAGCACGAACCGTTCCACGCCGATTGTCGAAGCGACCTCGGCGAGGCGGGTCAGCTGTTCCAGGTCGTGGTTGAAATAGACGGCCTCCCACACGTTCAGTGTCAGCGGGCGGGGGCGCGCCGCGGTGGGGTGTTCGTCGCGTGATCGCAACCAGGTGTGGTGGGCGTTAGTGATGCCGTCGAAACCGTCGACCGAATATGCCGCAGCAACACCGGGCGCAACATAGGTTTCACCCGGCGCGAGGATTACCTCGCCGGGCAGCAACAGTTCGCCGGCACCGATGGACTGGCGACCTGTCGGGGTCTTTTCGACGATGTGGCGGGTGTTGCCCGACCACATGACGCCCCACGACCAAGCCTCGCCCGAGTTGTGGGAGGTGGTGGCGGTGTGGGCGATGCTGATGATGCTGTGATCGTGGCCGCTGCGGCCCTCGCGGCTTTCCCGCACCCACTCGCCGACACGAATTTCGTGGCGCTGGGGCTGGCGTTCTTTTGTCCATCGGCCGGTGAAATCCAAGACTGCAGACGCCCGGTCGGGCAACGGCAACCAGGTGGTGAGTTCGTTCAGCGTGTAGTCGGAATCACCGCAGTTGGTGAGGGCGTGGTCGATGACCAGCACACCGCCGGGCTGCAGGGCAAAGGTGACGGTCGCCGCAAGTCGGGCCTGTTGGTCGGCTGCTTCGAGGCGGATGCTGGTGTCGGTGGCCACGACATCAGTGACTCTTAACAGGGGTGACCAGTCGAGGCCGCCGCGGTGGCCATCGAGTGCAGGGCGACCCAGGTAACCGCGCGAGTTCTCGCGCCAGATGCCCTGGCGGGGGCTGACATCGGACAGTCCGTGGGGCACGCCCTCGACCGTCGCATCGCGCAGCGCAGCCATCAGGCCAGCACTGTCACTGGCACCCGAAATTTCCGCACCCCAATAAAGGACCTCGGGGATTCCGTCGGTGATGTCGATGATCAGCGAGACGGCACCTGAACGAATGTGGTGGGTGGTCATGTTGCCTCCGGATACGAGTAGCGGCGTCCCCCAAATCTATCGGGGAACGCCGCCAGCCGTTGAGCAAGTTATGCGCAGATTATGCGGTGAACTTATCCACGGTTACATCAGAATCGACGTACGGAACCGACGTGATCTTCGTCATCGCATCAGCAACCCATCTCGTCCGATTAGCAATATCGGCAGCTGTCCAAGCCGGCATACGAATCAGGTCAGCGTTGAGAGCGATCTGCGACTTGTCGATTCCGCGCTCGAGGTTTTTGCCGCTGACTTTTGTGGCCCAATTTGAATTCTGGATCGAAGAATTGATCGGGTACTCGAGCAAGGTCAGATTTCCCCACTGGGAGTTATAGTCCTCGTAGGTCGGCTCGCCCGGCAAAGCTGCGACCTTCGGTGCAACCGCTTCGAACCAGCCCGCGTCGAGCAACGGGCTTTGGGGTGCCAGATGTTCAATGTGAATAGCCTTCCGGCTCCAGACCAATTCGGTCTTCGTGAGTGCAAAATTCAACTTCTTAAGTACGTAGAAACGGAAATTGCCGTCGCGCTTCGCATATCCACTTTCAAGCGCAGCGTGCGTCAACTCGTCGCTCGGAACCTTCGCCAGAATTTCCTTGATTGCGTCATCAAGCTTTGCCGGGTCGTTCGACTTAATTGTCAACGCAGTTTTCTGGTAGAAGGATTCGATTTCCTGTGCGTTCCCGCCGACCAAAATCCATCGGAACGCCAAAATTTCAATCGCACGGGCCGCCCGTCGCATCTGCTCGGGGGTGAATCCAAACGACAGGACACGCAGCAGGAAAACACGATGGGTGTCAGAAAAGAGTTCCAACCTCGAAAGGATATCGTCCAGTTTGGTGTCGCCCGAGGCCTTCTCTCCAAGGATGATCGCGTAGTTGGAAGCAGCCGAGGTTAGGTTGTCGAGATTTTCGAGAGCACCATTCGATCCGTAGCTCTGAATAAGTTCCTTGAAGATCATGAAGATCTTCTTCGCCTGCACCTTCTCTTTTTGCACAGACAACAGGTAGTGGCGCAGGAACTTGGTGAACGGGAAATCGCCCAGCGCATCCGCTGCGTCATCCCACTTTTCCAACGCCTCCATCGCCTGAGCGGGAGTGGAGCCATCCTGAATTTCTCGCAGAGTGAAGCTCTTCAGCAAATCGCTAGCGGTGAGGCGCAAACCGCGATCGTTAAGGGTTTCAAACAGGATGAACGCGTCGTCCTCGTTGTCCACAACAATTCTCAGTAACTTCGAGGCGGCCCGAAGTGTGACAATCATTCCGTAAAGACGGCGCTTCATTTCATCTTCGTCCCCAGCAAAGGGAAGCAGTTGTGCCTCGAGCCACTTAGTGATTTGAGAGTGCGCCTTCCGAAGATCAAGCGTGTAGCGCTTTTCCTCAGAAGTGAGTTGAGAAAGATCACTGGCGAAGTGACGTCGATGCGGCGAGCTGGGGTCTACCAGCACGAAGTTTTCAAAGATCTTGGCGATCTTGTAATTTGCGGTGTACCGAAGTTCGAACGTGTTTTCTGTCCGCAACATCGTTGTCATCAACATATCCAGGCCGATGGGGTGGCCATGTTGCATCACGTACCGGTCATCGAAATGTGCGATTCGATCACGCAACACACACAGCAGCAAAACAATCGTCGTCAAACGTTGCTGGCCGTCGATGACGGAGAAGGGCTTATTGCCATTGTCGAGCAACACAATCGAGCCAAAGAAGTGATCGTCTTCGGACTCATAAGCAGTGCCGAGGTCAGCGAGGAAGGCCGAGACCTGTTCGCTCTTCCATGCATAATTCCGCTGGTATGCAGGAATTTCATAACGAAGTCCGCCCGAAAAAATCTCGGCAACTTCTTTTTGTTGCGCATCTAATTTCATTGATTCTCCACTCGTAAACGCCATTGAAGGCGACAAGATCAGTAGATCACAGACCGCCGACAAATAAAACATTCTCGAAATGCTTGCGTTGGAAATCGGCCGGGTGTAGCTATGAGTTATGGCACTTTCACCTCAGCAGCAAGATGAGCTTCGCGAACAGATATTCGAAAAAGTTGCACGACTGGCGGAGGCCAACGGCGGCTTCTTCACTTACCAGGAGCTCATGGATTTTGAAGTCTCCGGTATCAAGATCCCCCTCATAGGCCAGCGAGGAATTACAAATCCTGCACTATTCGATTCCACTCTGTCGGTAGTCAGCGCGGCTGACGGACCCTACAACGATCACCTCGGCCCCGATGGCATGTTGCGTTACGCATTTGAAAATGGGAACCCAACCGCGGGGCGGAATAGAAAGCTACTGGTCTCAATGACGACCAGAACTCCACTTATTTTGTTCGAGCGCCCAATGTCAAACGTTTACGTACCCGTAATTGGCGCTTTTGTAGTAGACGCAGACCTTGAAAATCGTTTTGTCACAATCGCAATTGATAACAATATTCGGCGCAATTATGAATCAGGACTTGACCTTGTGGATGAACTGGATCGGAACTACATGCGTACCGAGATAACGCGAAGGGTCCACCAACCCATTTTTAGGGCAAAGGTTATTTCCGCCTACAACAGCAAATGCGCGATATGCAGGTTGGCGCATGCAGAACTACTCGATGCTGCTCACATCATTCCTGATCGGCACGAACAAGGTCACGCAATTGTGGCGAACGGTTTAGCTTTATGCAAAATTCATCACGCAGCGTACGACGTGAATTTGTTGGGAATCGACCCGGATTACAAGGTACATATCGATAAAGAGCTACTTGCGGAAATCGACGGCCCAATGCTTGAACACGGCCTCAAGGATATGCACCTGGTGGAGCTTACAGTTCCCAGCGTGTCCAAATTCAGGCCAGACAGAGACAGATTGGCCCAACGATTCGAAATGTTTATGTCCTGACCTCGCTAATTTGCGGATTCACAACAATACGGACTTATTCTGAGTTGTGGGAGAAGACACATGAGCCGCAAGAAACAACGCCTCGGCACCTGGGGCAGCGCGCTGCTCGCGATCCTGCTGTTCGGTGGAATCTCCTCGGCAGTAACGCAGGCCATCACGGGCGAAGGCCAATCCTCCACGGTGACTCCCAGCGCGTCGGCGAGCGTCTCGAAATCTCCGACTCCCAGCCCGACCACCACCGACACCCCGTCCCCCGAACCCACGGAAACCCCCACACCGGAACCGACCGAGCCGGGCGGTCAGGTGGTGTCCGACAAATCCACCGCACTGGGTTTGCTGGCCACACTGAAGGTCGCGTCGTGGGCTGACGACAGTGCATACGACCGGGATCGGTTCGGCGATGCTTGGGAAGACGTCGACGACAACGGCTGCGATACCCGCAACGACATTCTGCGCCGAGACTTTGAAACCATCAGCTCCGAGGACGGCTGCCTGGTGTTGCGCGGCACAATCGACGACCCATACACGGGTGTGACCATCAACTTTGTGCGCGGATCGGGCACATCCACAAAAGTACAAATTGACCACATGGTCGCACTGTCCAACGCGTGGCGCACCGGAGCCCAGAAACTGTCGTGGCAACTGCGTGTGGCATTCGCCAACGACCCGCTGAACCTGATGGCCGTCGACGGGCCCACCAATTCCGCAAAAAGTGATTCCGATGCTGCGGAATGGTTGCCGCCACAAACCGCCTACCGGTGCCGTTATGTCGCCCGACAGATTTCCGTCAAAGCCGAATACCACCTGTGGGTGACCCCGTCAGAAAAGGCTGCGATGATCGACGTGCTCGATAACTGCCCCACCCAAAAGGCGTACCGCACCGACTACCCCGAGCGTGCCGTCGCCGGTGACCTCGACATCCCCGCAGCAGCCTCATCGTCGGGCGGCAGCGGATCAGGTTCATCGGGTGGCTCGTCCGGTAGTTCATCAGGCAGTTCAGGCAGCGGCTACGTGTACCCCGCTGGCGCGACCCCGTGGGCTAACTGCACCGA
>CALBMG010000232.1 GCA_937896185.1 uncultured Microbacteriaceae bacterium
GCTCGTCCACGATGCCCCACAAGGTCAACCCGATTCGTTTCGAGAACGCCGAGGCGAACCTCGAACTGTCCAACGCTCTGTGTGATTCGCTCGCATCGACTCTCGTCACCTCGCGCATGCAGCGTGACCTGACCGACTCGACCACCCAGCGCAACTTTGGTGTGGCCTTGGGTCACGGACTGTTGGCATTGTCGAACATTTTCCGTGGACTTCACGAGGTGTCGTTGAACCGTGCGGCGCTACTGGCCGACCTGGATGACAACCAGGAGGTACTGGGTGAAGCAATTCAGACCGCTCTGCGCGCCGAACGCGTGGCCGGCACGACCAGCATCGACAACCCCTATGAGCTGCTGAAGAACCTGACCCGCGGGCAACGGCTCACGGCAGCGGATCTGGGCTCGTTCATCGATGGGCTCGAAATGAGTGACGCCGGCAAGGCTCGTCTGCGCGCCTTGACCCCCGCAACGTATGTCGGGGTTGCCGATTCGCTCGTTGACTACCTCGCGTAATTCTGCGCCACAGCGAATCTCTCGATAGCTCGAGGAGTTCCGCTGGCATGGACCCGCCGGGTGTTAGTCGTGGGCTGAGTCGCCTTCGTTCTTGGGCAGCGTGGGGCTGATGGTCAGGACGATCATGGCCAGCACCACCAACGACGTGATGAAGAACAGTCCGCCGAACACGGCCGAGAACGTCAGGTCGCGGGTGACCATCAGCGTAATGACGCCGATGAAACCGCCGATTGCTGCGGAGAGACCGATCAGTTCGGCGGGGCGAGTCTTGTCGCGGTTAGCCATGTTGTAGTTCCTTTGCTGCTGTTCGCACGGAATCGATGTGCGCCAGTGTGGTGAACACTCCCATAATTATCGCCCATGCACCGATGACCCCGACGATGGCGATTTCCGCTGAAGCGGCAATACCGACAGCGGCGGGGAGCGCGAGATGAATCAGAGTGCCGCGCAGGTTGGTGATTGCCGGTCCGCGCATCCACTGCAGCAGTGAAATGGTTGCGACCAGCGCGATCACCAACGGCACTGACGGCTGCCAGCCGACGGTCAACAGGATGACCGTTCCGGCGACCACAAGTACCTGTGCGCCGAGGGTGAAAAGGTGTCGACCGGTGGTGGACACCAGTCCGCTGACGACCGACGCGGCCGAAATGACGAGGTAACCCCATACACCCAAGGCGAGCGCGTGATGTTGGGTGAAGGTAATCACCATGCCCACAATTAACCCGGTGACGGGGTAGGCCAGAACCGCAGCATGCGTGAACAGTTCTTTACGGGTCACAATTACCTTTCGACCCTTTCAGCATAAACCCGTTAGATTTGTGCCATTTCCGAGAAGCGTGAGAAGCCACCTTCGAACAGCACGGTGAGTTCTTTGGTTTGGCCGTTTCGATGCTTTGCGACGTGCAGGATGGTGTCGTTTGCGTTTTCCATCGCCTGGTCGGCATAAGGGTCGCGCTCCAGCAGGATGACAATGTCGGCGTCTTGTTCCAGCGAACCGGATTCACGCAGGTCAGACAGCTGAGGTTTCTTGTTTTCGCGGTTTTCTGACCCACGGTTCAGCTGGGACAGGGCGATGATAGGAACACCGAGCTCTTTGGCCAACAATTTCAGCGATCGCGAGAATTCCGAGACTTCTTGTTGACGGCTTTCGACCTTTTTGCCGCTGGTGAGCAACTGCAGATAGTCGATGACGATCATCTTGAGGCCCATTTGCTGCTTGAGCCGGCGGCACTTGGATCGGATTTCGACCAGTGTCAGGTTGGCGCTGTCGTCGATGTACAGCGGCGCCTGGTTCAACTTGGCGTGCACCTTGGCAATTTCTGACCAACCGCGCTGGTCAATGTTTCCGCTGCGGATCTTGTTCAAATAGATACGAGTTTCTGCGGACATGAGTCGCATGGCGATTTCGCCGCGAGACATTTCCAGCGAGAAAAACACGACGGATTGGTCGTGTTTGACCGATGCGCCGCGGGCGATGTCCAGCGCGAGAGTTGATTTACCGATACCGGGGCGTGCTGCGATGAGGATCAGCTGGCCGGGCTGGAACCCGTGGGTGAGTTCATCGAGTTCGCGGAAGCCCGTAGCTACACCGGTCACACCGTCGTTGGTGTTTCCTGCGGCTCGTTCGATTTCATCGACAACGTTTTCCCAGGCTTCGCCAATCTTGACGGCTTCCTGAGATTTAGCGCCCTTGCCGATGTTGAAGATGTCGGCCTGGGCTTCGTCGACCAGTTTGACGGGTTCACCTTCGGCGGCGTACCCCAGCTGGGTGATGCGTGTTCCAGATTCCACGAGTTTGCGCAGAATTGCCTTGTCGGCGACGATTTCTGCGTAATAGCCAGCATTAGCAGCGGTGGGCACAAAGTTGATGAGTGTGTGGAGGTAGTTTGCTCCACCGATCTTCTGCAGTTGGCCGGTTTTCGTCAGCTCGTTGGTCACGGTGACGACGTCGGTCGGTTCTGCTCGGCCAAAGAGGTTGACGATGGCGGTGAAGATGATTTCGTGCTTAGGAAGGTAGAAGTCGACTGCTTTGACGTATTCCATTACTTCGCCGACAGCATCCTTGGACATCAACATGCCACCGAGGGTGCTCATTTCGGCGCTCACATCGTGCGGGGGAACGCGACGTTCGCCGGCGGGTTCCTCGGCGAAGTCCATGTTCGGTTCTAACACGTGTGTCCTTTAATTGGTAATGCGGTGTATGTCGAGTGTCTCAGATGGCTCCGACATGCCCCAATTGGGGTAAAGATTGCTCCGCACTTTTGAGGCTAGGGCCAGAGTTCTCCCCACGCAAACAGCCCTGTGGATAAGCCTGTGGTAAACCTGTTAAACACGCCGCACAACCTTGTGCAAAACCTGTGGATAGTTGTGGACAAAATGTGGCAGAGCTCCCACCAAACAGCACCTGACCGCGACTTTTATGGTTTCTCACAATGTGGAAAAGAATGTTTAAAGTTGTGCTTGAACCTTTAACTTGTCCCCAAGGTTTTCGGCGAAAAAGCCCGAACCGAGTACAGAAAAGGGCCCGTGGAACACATCCCACGGGCCCTCAACACCTCGGAAATTACTTTGCAGCAACAACCTTCAGTGCGATGTTTGCGACGACACCCTCGTGAAGCTTCACGGTGGCCTCGAACGAACCGGTCGACTTGATCGCGCCGGCGATTTCGATGGTGCGCTTGTCAACCGAACCAACACCAGCAGCTGCGATAGCGTCTGCGATGTCACCGGTCTTCACCGAACCAAAGAGGCGGCCTTCGGCGCCAGCCTTCACGCGAACCGTGACGGGCTTAGCCTCGATAGCAGCCTTCAGAGCCTGAGCGTCCTCGACCGAAGCCAGTTCGCGAGCGGCACGAGCCTGCTTGATGTCCGCAACCTGCTTCTCGCCACCACGCGACCACGCTACTGCGAAGCCCTGGGGAAGAAGGTAGTTACGTGCATAACCGTTCTTAACCTCAACGACGTCGCCGGCTGAACCCAGACCCGAGACCTCGTTGGTGAGAATAACCTTTGCCATGATGTTCCCCTATCGTCCTGCACCGGCGTAGGGAAGAAGAGCCATTTCACGGGCATTCTTCACTGCGCGAGCGATCAGGCGCTGTTCCTGAACCGAAACGCCGGTAATACGACGCGAACGGATCTTTCCGCGCTCCGAGACGAACTTACGGAGAGTTGCGACGTCCTTGTAGTCAATGACGTCAATCTTGATGGGGCGTGCGGGGGCAGCGGTCTTCGCTCCCTTTCCGACGCGGGGCTTGCGGCGGTCGCCGCTTGCTTTTCCAGCCATAGTGATTTCCTTAGAGTGAAAGTTGTTTAGAACGGGGTGTCGTCGGGGTACGAGTCGCTAGCAGCGGGCCATGCCTCTGCTTCTGGCTGACCCCATGCGTCGCCGCCAGCGGGCTGCGACGCCCACGAAGACGAATCGCCGCGAGGCGCTGAGCCTCCGACACTCCGGGTAACGTTTGCGGTTGCATAGCGGAGCGAAGGACCGATTTCGTCGATCTCGAGCTCGATCGAGGTGCGCTTTTCGCCCTCTTTCGTCTCGTAGGAACGCTGCTTCAGGCGGCCCGTTGCGAGAACGCGCGAGCCCTTCGTCAGCGAACCGGCGACATGCTCGGCGAATTCACGCCACACGCTTGCACGAAGGAAGAGCGGCTCGCCGTCTTTCCATTCGTTGCTTGCGCGGTCGAAAGTGCGAGGGGTGGACGCAATGGTGAAGTTCGCCACTGCAACACCACCCTGGGTGAAGCGAAGCTCAGGGTCGGCCGTGAGGTTACCCACAACCGTGATGACCGTGTCGTTCGCCATGTCCCTACTCGGCTTCTACTGCGGGGGCGGCGGCGGCTGCAGCGATACGTGCAACTGCCTCGTCAGCGCGAAGAACCTTGGTACGCATGATCGACTCCGACAGGCGAAGCTGACGCTCGAGTTCCGCAGTGGTCGCGGGCTCTGCGGTGAAGTTCACCACAGCGTAGATGCCCTCAGACTTCTTCTGGATTTCGTAGGCAAGACGGCGACGGCCCCAAATGTCGAGGCTTTCGACAGAACCACCATCTTTGGTCACAACCGAGAGAAACTTCTCCAAGCTGGGCTGAACAGTGCGCTCATCGACCTCTGGGTCGAGAATCACCATCAGTTCATAAGGATGCATAGATAACCCACCTCCTCTGGACTCAACGGCTACAGACGTTCTGTAGCAGGAGGGTTAACACCTTGTGCTGCGCACACGAATGCGCAACTTTCCAAGGCTACAGGTGTTTTCGGCTTAAGACAAGCGGGAGTGCGCCCACTCGCGCAACCGGAGTGTGGCCGTTGCCTCGTCCAACGGTCCCTCGTCGAGTCGCAGATCCAGAAGGAAACGATAGGCTTCGCCAATAATTCGCCCCGGTCCTACCCCCAAAATCTGCATAATCTGCTCGCCGTTGAGGTCGGGTCGAATCGAATCCAGTTCCTCTTGTTCCCGAATCTCAGCGATTCGACGTTCGAGGTCGTCATACGCCCCGCTGAGTTTTTCGGCCTTACGACGGTTGCGGGTGGTGACATCGGCGCGTGTGAGGATGTGCAGTTGTTCGAGCGCTTCGCCGGCATCGCGCACATAGCGACGAACCGCCGAATCGGTCCAGCTCGAGTCGCTGTACCCAAAGAATCGCAGGTGGTGTTCGATCAGGTGGGATACGCGATCGATTGTGTCGTTGTCAAACCGCAGGGCGACGAGGCGCTTGCGCGCGATCTTGGCCCCCACAACGTCGTGGTGGTGGAAGCTGACGGCACCACCCGATTCCACCTTTTTGGTGGCGGGTTTACCGCAATCGTGCAGCAGTGCGGCCAAACGGCCCGCGATGTCGGGGTTGCGTGCCCCATGCCTAGACTGTTCGATTTCGATGTATTGGTTCACCACAGTGATCGTGTGTTCGTACACGTCCTTGTGGTGCGCGTGTTCGTCAACCTGCAATTTCAGTGCGGGAAGTTCAGGGAGCACCAACTCGGCAATTCCGGTATCGACCAACAGGCGCAGTCCCGGTTCGGGGTGAGCAGTCGCCAACAACTTCACCAGCTCATCACGCACACGTTCCGCAGAAATGTTCGCGATGGTGGCGGCCTCGGACGTCATAGCGGCCACCACATCGTCGTGGGGTTCCACACCCAGCTGCGACAGGAAACGGGCAGCACGCATCATGCGCAGCGGATCATCGGCAAACGAGTCCACAGCGTGACCGGGTGTGCGCAGTACCCCCTCAAGCAGGTCATTCAAACCGTTGCGCGGATCCACAAGGTTCAGCCCCGGCAACGTCAATGCCATCGCGTTCATCGTGAAGTCGCGTCGAATCAGGTCGCCCTCGATCGTGTCGCCAAACGTCACCGACGGTTTGCGGGTCTTGCCATCGTAAATATCGGAACGGTAGGTGGTGATTTCCACCAGTTCGCTGTGAACTCGGGCCGCAATGGTGCCAAATTCGCGGCCCACATCCCAGGTTGCCTCGGCGATGGGCGACACGATTCGCAGAATGTCGTCGGGGCGAGCATTGGTGGTCAAATCGAGGTCGGTGATGGCGCGGCCCAGGAACGCATCCCGCACCGGTCCGCCCACCAGAGCCAGTTCGAAACCTTCGTGGGCAAAGCGTGCTGCCAAGGATTTCAGTGGTTCTTCGGTCGAACGGGTTGTCAGGTATTCCACTGCATCTGCCACGCTCTTCATAACGCCACAGTCTAGACTTACCACCATGTCGACGGTCGTTTCGCGTATCCGCGCGGCTGCCCGAGTCGCCACCACAGTGGCGCTCGTCGGGGCGGTCTCGGGTCTTACCGTCATTCCCGCATCGGCGGCTGGTGCAGCGACTGACCCTGCTGCGTCCAGCATGGGAATTGTGCTGCCCATCCTCAGCGAGCCCAGCGATGAATTGATGACGCAGGCGGAACTGGTCGAAGCGACGTCGGCGACAGGCGAATTTACTGCGTTAGCCGACCTGGCCGTCGAATATGGTGTCACCGTTGCGGTGGACAGTCGAATCTTGGCGAGCATCGAAGCTTTGGGGGATTCCATTCCCGACTCCGTTGCCGATTGGGAGACCACCATCGTCACCGAATCCCATCTGATCGTGTTGCCGTGGGCTAACGCCGACCCCATGGTGTTGATTTCGACGCAACCTACGGATCGCATCGGCGCCGATGAACTGGCCCGGTTGTCGGGTCAGGCAACCACCGAAATTACCGGCTGGGTGTCGGGTGCGGCAATTCCCGAAGGTGCCGCCTCGAAACTGGCGGGGCTGGGTTATTCCACCGTGCTGATTGATGACACCGAATACACCGGTACGCGTCAGGTGTTGTCGACGGCGGCCACGGACCGAGCCTCAGAAGCTGTCGGCCACGATTCCACGACGAACATCACACAGACCGCTCGGGCCCTGATCGCTGCGGGGCGTTCTGGAAGCATCTGGTTTGCTCTGGATTCGGACACACTTGATGTCACCAAGGTACGCGCCCTGTTGCGCATCATCGCCGGCAACGAACAGGTGACCTTGACCCCGGTAGTGCCGCTGAATGTCGCTGACATCGGTCGAGACTTGGCGTTTCACAAATTTGAGCACCAGAAAACCCTGAACACGATATTTACCCGTTTGCGCCGGGATCGCGCGTTCTCGACAATCGGCGCCGACCCGACAGTTCTGCTGTACCCACGGCTGCGCCATGTTGCAGCACTCAGTTCTGTGGGTAATTCGGCGGATTTTGCCGCTGCGGGAACCGAATACAAGCTGGGAAGTAACGAGGCGGAACGCCAGATCCGCATCGTCGAGGCGAGCGCCTACACAATCCTGGCCAGTCAGACCGCTTTCCCCGTCACGGTTGTGAATGACAGCAACACCGATGTGACCGTGAACCTCAAGGCTCGCTCGAAGTCCGCAATTGTCACCGTCTCAGAGCCCTCGCAGCTGGTGACTATTTCCGCGCACTCGTCGACCCGTGTGACGGTACCCCTTCAGGTGGTGTCCAACGGCAGCACCGAACTGACAATGAAATTGCAGACCCCTGCTGGTGTTCCCATGGGTTCGGTTACCCGTTTTGATATTTCGGCGTCGGCCCAGTGGGAAACCTTGACGATTGTGAGCTTCGGGGCGATTGTGGCCACAGTATTGGCGTTAGGTGTGCTGCGCACGATTCGACGCCGGAGGGACAACTGATGACGGCGGGAAATATTGGTCGTTCGAGCCTGCTGTTGGCGTCGGGCACCGTGGTGTCCCGAATTTTGGGATTCATCAGCGCGGTGGTGTTGGCGCAGACCTTGGGAACTGTGGGTCAGGGTGCCGACGCTTTCGCTTTGGCAAACCAACTGCCCAACAACATTTATGCGATTGTGGCAGGTGGAGTGTTGAGCGCCGTGTTGGTCCCGCAAATTGTGCGAGCCAGCCAACACGATGACGGCGGCGCCCGCTATATCAACAAACTGTTGACGTTGGGGTTGCTGGTGTTCGGAATTGTCGCCGTTGTGGCGACGGTGTGTGCGCCGTTGTTGGTCTCGCTATACGCGGGCCAAGGCTCGGACGCCGGTTTCGACGGTGAATCCCTCGCTCTGGCAACGGCTTTTGCGTGGTGGTGCCTGCCGCAGATCCTGTTCTATGCGATCTATGCGCTTTTGGGCGAGGTGTTGAATGCTCGCGGAGTTTTTGGGCCGTTCACCTGGGCTCCTGTCGTCAATAACGTGATTGCAATTGCCGGAATGTTGGCGCTGACCGCAGCTTTTCCTGCCGAGCCGGGTGTCACACCGTTTTGGAACTCGTACCACTTTGCCGAGTGGTGGACCGCGGGCCCCATCGCCGTCCTGGCCGGTACGGCAACCCTGGGTGTTGCGGCCCAGTCGATGATTTTGTTCCTGTTCCTCCGTCGTGCGGGTGTGCACTTCACCCCCGACTTCCGGTTCCGAGGGGTGGGATTGCGACGCGCCAGCCAGTTGGCGGGCTGGACGCTGGGAATGATTGTCTTGACCCAGATCGCGGGATTGGTGCAAACCAATGTCGCGTCGATTGCGTCCGCCGATGGGCAACCCGCGATTGCCGTGTTGCGTTTTTCGTGGCTCGTGTTCATGTTGCCCCACTCTGTGGCCACGGTGTCTCTGGCTACCGCCTATTTCACCCGGATGAGCGCCGATGTACGCGACGGTCGCTGGGAATCACTGTCTCGTGACATTGTCGAGTCGGTTGCGCGAATCGGACTGTTTATGTTCCTTGCCACTGCAGGAATTGTGACCCTGAGCGTGCCCATTTCTGCCGTATTCTCGTCGGAACCCGAAACCGTAGTCGAAATGGCGACCGTTTTGGCTGGATTTGCCGTCGGTCTCGTGCCGTTCAGCGTCGTTTTCGTGATGCAGCGAATTTTCTATGCGCTCGAGGACACTCGCACCCCGTTTGTTGTGCAAATCGTGCACTCCGGGGTGTTCATTGTGGGTGCGCTGCTGATCGGTGCCGGTAACAATGGCCACATTGCGCGGGAATTGGCGTTGCTGACCAGCCTCGTGGGCTTCATCCAGGCCGGATTGTTGGTGGCGTTGTTGCGTCGCCGACTCGGTTCGGTGGGGCTTCGTGAACTCGCACGTCACGGCAGCCGTTTCGTTATCGCCGGAATTGTTGCTGTTGTGGCGGGTTACCTGACGCTCTCTGCCGTGGGTTTCAGCATCGACCGGTACATGGATCAGCACTTCAGCTTTGGGTCAATGCCCACCACGCTCGTGATCCTTTCCGGCGTTGGCGCCGTGATGACGGCGGGATACTCCGCCACGTTGTTGTTGCTGCGCGACCCTCACATGGGGGCAATTGTGTCGGGTCTGCGCCGGCGCTAGCGCGATGCTGGGGTGGCGTTAATTCGTGCGCGCACCGCGAGAGTGGCCCACATCACGACAGCCGCGGCCGCACACCACACCAAGAGGTCGACAATTTCACCGAAAAACAGCGCGGCCCACAGAATTGTCAGCACGGGCTGCACCAACTGAATTTGACTAACACGCGTCATCGGGCCAATGGCGAGGCCCCGATACCAGGCAAAAAAGCCCAGAAACATGCTGACAACGGTCAAATATCCGAATCCCAGCCATGCCTCAGGGGTGACCTTCCACGTGAAACCGTCGAGGCTCGCAATCGTCAACGGAACCATAAAGGGCAGTGCAACGACCAAGGCCCAACTGATGGTCTGCCACGAACCAATCTCGCGCGACAATAGCCCGCCCTCGGCGTAACCGATTGCGGCACACAGCACAGCAGCGACCAAGAGCAGATCGGCAGGAGAAACCCCCGCGCCACCCTCGTGAGTGATGGCGGAAAAGCCCATAACCGACACCGCACCCAAACCAGCAGCGACCCAAAACAGTAGTGACGGTCGCTCTCTGCCGCGAAGCACCGCGGCCACGGCCGTCATCGCGGGCAGTAGGCCGATGATGACCGCACCATGCGACGACGGAACATGCTGCAGGGCATACGACGTAAAGAACGGGAACCCGACGACAACACCGGCAGCGACAATCGCAATCCGGACGAACTGTCGCACCGTGGGAATGGCCGTTCGTGTGGCCGCCAGCACGATGATCGCCAAGATTGCGGCACCCACCGCGCGGCCAGCACCCACAAAAAGACTGGGAAAACTGTGCAGCGCTAAACCAGTCATGGGCAAACTCAACGAAAACGAGACCACACCCAACAGCCCAAAGAAAATTCCAACTGCCGGCGATGTCTCTCGAAGTGGCCGCTTCCGCGCATCCCCCGAGCCCAGATGGGTTGATGTGTTACCAGCGGAGCGGTGTGAACGATTGAAGTCCACCATGACTATCACAGCCTTTCGTCACACAGCCTAACAATTCGGCCCGTAAATCCGCCGAACCGCGGCACTCCGCCCTCAACGGGAATATCGCCGTCTAAACTTTGATTGACTCTGCGTCGAAAGGATTCGCTGTGCGCGATCTCATCATCATTGGTTCTGGTCCCTCCGGTTACACGGCCGCAATCTATGCTGCCCGTGCCGAACTTAAGCCCCTCGTCATCACGTCGAGCGTGAAAATGGGTGGCGACCTGATGAACACCACTGAGGTGGACAACTTCCCCGGCTTCCCCGAGGGCGTCATGGGTCCCGAGCTCATGATGAACATGCAGGCACAGGCCGAACGTCACGGTGCAGAACTGGTATTCGATGACGCCGTCAGCGTCGACCTGACCGGTGACATCAAAAAAGTCACCCTGGGCAATGGTGATGTGCTGGAATCTCGTGCTGTCATCATTTCGACCGGAAGCGAATACCGCCGACTGGGACTCGACGACGAGGCGCGCCTCAGCGGATTCGGTGTGTCCTGGTGTGCAACCTGCGACGGCGCATTCTTCCGCAAGCGCACCGTAGCCGTCGTCGGTGGTGGCGACTCGGCAATGGAAGAAGCCACGTTCCTCACCCGTTTCGCCGACAAGGTGTACATCCTGCACCGCAGCGACAACTTCCGCGCCTCGCCCGCCATGCTGACTCGCGCACAGTCCGACCCCAAAATCGAGTTCATCACCGGTGTAACAGTCACCGGAATTCACGGAACCGACCAGGTCTCCGGTGTTGAATTGACCGACTCGACCGGTTCCACCCGTGAACTGGCGCTTGACGGCCTCTTTGTCGCCATCGGCGCCGACCCCCGCACCGACCTGATTGCCAGCCAGGTGGAACTCACCGCAGACGGCACCATTGCCGTCGACGGCCGCAGCTCACGCACCAACCTCCCCGGTGTTTTTGCTGCCGGCGATGTGATCGACCCCACATACCGACAGGCCATCACCGCGGCCGGAAGTGGTGCTGTGGCCGCACTTGACGCCCAGCACTTCCTCGAATCCGCCCATTAATTTTCGTTAGACTCAAAACACCACCGAGAGGACACACCATGAGCGCCGCCCGCGATGTAACCGATGCAACTTTTGCCGCCGAGGTCCTGCAGAACGACAAGCCCGTGATTGTGGACTTCTGGGCCCCTTGGTGTGGTCCCTGCCGTGCGGTTTCGCCCATCCTCGATGCGATTGCCGAGGCTCACGCCGACAAAATCGATATCGTCAAGCTCAACGTCGACGACTTCCCCGACCTTGCGGCCGAATACAACATCCTCAACATCCCCGCCATGAAGGTTTTCCAGGGCGGCCAAGTTGTGAAGTCCATTACCGGTGCAAAGCCGAGGCCCGCTCTCGAAGCGGATCTCGCTGACTTTATTGGCTGATAACCCCGTGGTTTCGGGCACACAAGGGACAACCCTCGACGACTGGCGCGGTCATTACGCAGACCGCACCTCTGGTCTGAGCGCCAGTGAGGTTCGCGCACTGTTTGCCGTGGCGTCACGCCCCGAGGTCGTATCACTCGCTGGTGGAATGCCCGCCGTTTCCGCGCTACCTCTCGACCTGATCACCAACACGATGACAAAGGTGATGCGTGAACAGGGTGCGGCGGCGCTGCAATACGGCTCTGGGCAGGGTCTTCCCGTTCTGCGGGAACAGATTCTTGAAGTCTGTGCCCTCGAAGGCATCTCGGCGAGCGCCAACAACCTCGTGATCACGACCGGTTCACAACAAGCCCTCGACCTGATCACCAAACTGTTCATCGACGAAGGCGACGTAGTTTTTGCCGAATCGCCCAGCTATTTAGGCGCTTTGGGAATTTTCCGCTCCTATCAGGCCGACGTTCAGCACGTCGACACTGACGAAGAAGGCATGATTCCCGAGGCTCTCGAGGATGCCATCGCACGCGCGCAGGCAGCGGGTAAAACCCTCAAGTTGTTGTACCTGATTCCGAACTTCCAGAACCCGTCTGGCGTGACCCTCAGTGCGGATCGTCGCCCGCGCCTCATTGAGATCGCCAAACGACACAAGATTCTTATTATCGAAGACAACCCGTACGGGCTGTTGTGGTTCGACACGCCCTCGCCCGACGCTATGCGATCGATCGACGAGGACGGAATCGTCTATTTGGGTTCATTTTCAAAGATGTTTGCCCCCGGTTTCCGTGTGGGTTGGGCTCTCGCACCTCACGCAATCCGCGAAAAATTGGTTCTCGCCGCGGAATCCGCCATCCTGTGCCCCAGCGCTCTCACGCAGATGGTCATCAGCGATTACTTGGCAACTTCTGACTGGAAAGCCCAAATTGATGTCTTCCGTGGACTGTACCGCGGTCGACGCGACGCCATGTTGGGCGCCTTAGACGAATATCTGCCCGGTTTCCACCGCACCGAACCTAACGGTGGCTTTTATGTGTGGTTATCGTTGCCGGAATACCTCGATTCCAAGGCGATGCTGCCGCGTGCGGTCAGTGAACTTGTGGCGTACACACCGGGTACGGCGTTTTACACGAACGGTTTGGGCCGATCCAACATTCGTTTGGCGTTCTGTTACCCCACCGAAGAGGACATTCGCGAGGGCGTGCGCCGTCTTTCCGAGGTAATTCGCCAAGAATCAGAGCTTTTTGACACCTTCTCGCCCCCGATTGCCGACGTCACACAGTTGTCGCACGTCGTTTCACCACCACCGGACCTCGCGTAAGGAGCCCTCGTGACCTCAACCCCTCGTGTCGCCGTATTAGCCGGTGGAATTTCCCATGAACGCGATATTTCGCTGACCTCGGGCCGTCTTCTCGCCGAAGCACTGTCACATCAGGGCCTTCGCGTGGATTTGCGCGACTCCGATGCTGCGCTGATTCCGTCGTTGCTCACGGATCGACCCGATGTGATTTGGCCGGTACTACACGGCACCAGCGGCGAGGACGGTTCACTGCTGGGAATCCTTGAAACCCTGGGCATTCCCACGGTGGGATCCAATGCTGCCGCCACCCGACTGGCGTGGGATAAGCCTTCGGCTAAAACCGTGGTGGAGCGCGCCGGTGTGGCAACCCCAAACTCGATGACGTTGACGCGCGATGCATTCCGTGAACTGGGTGCCGAGGGTGTGTTATCGGTGATTGCCGATAGTTTTGGCTTCCCCGTGGCCGTGAAACCCGCTCGTGGAGGTTCCGCTCAGGGCGTTTCGATGGTGAATTCACTCGACGAACTGCGTCGTGGGCTTGTGCACGCCTACACATACAGTGACCAGGCCCTCATCGAACGTCAGATTGTCGGCACCGAGGTGTGCGTTACCGTCCTGCAGACGGCCGCTGGGCGCACTGTTCTTCCCGCAGTAGAGATTGAGCCACTGAGCGGCTTCTATGGCTTTGAGGAGCGTTACAACGCCGGAGAAACTCGTTTCTTCACCCCCGCGAGGCTCGACGCCGCCGTGTCGTCGGTGGTTCACGACACCGCATTGCTCGTGCACGAGGCTTTAGGGCTGGGTCACATTTCTCGAGTCGATCTGATTGTGGATGGCAACGGTGTCCCGTGGTTCCTGGAGGCGAGCGTCAGCCCCGGTCTGACCGATACTTCCACCGTGGCACTGGCCCTCGAGGCCACACAAATCGATCCCGGTGCCGCGTTTGCGGAACTGGTTCAGGACGCTTTCACCGCATAGGCTCGGGCCGGCGTGACGCGCGTAGCTCCTGACGGCCTTCATCACCAATGTTTCACGTGATTCGGTGCATTGTGTGAAGAAAACGATAAAACCCGCGGTCGGGCCCTTTTTCTATCTGATCACACAAATCCGCGACATTACGGTCAATAGTGTTGCTTGCCAATAGTTTGTAAAGCCACACTTTGCTTGTCTTGAGATAAAAAGCCGCGGTCACAACGTGTTTACTGGCCGCCCTCGATTTCCGCGACGATGCGGTTGAGGTCGGCGATGGTCGCAAAGTCGATCGTGATTGCGCCCTTTGACTTCGCGAGTTTGACGCTGACGCGGGTGTTCAGTCGGTCACCCAATCGCTCGGCGATTTCCGTCAAAAAGTCCGTGCGGCCGCCCGCACGTGGTGTCGCCTTGGTGCCTGGAGCCGGGCGTCCCGCCATGACTGCTGCGGTGGCTTCCGCCTCGCGTACGGAAAGGTCCTCGTTCACGATCTTTGTCGCCAGGCGTTCCATGAGCTCCCGGTCGCCGAGCGAAAGAATTGCACGAGCGTGCCCTGCCGACAAGACACCCGCGGCCACGCGCTGCTGGACCTTCTCGGGCAGACGCAACAATCGCAGCGTGTTGGTGACCTGTGGTCGCGATCGGCCAATGCGCTGTGCCAATTCCTCCTGGGTGATTCCGAAATCCTCGATCAGTTGCTGGTAGGCGGAAGCTTCTTCCAGAGCGTTCAGTTGGGCACGGTGAATGTTCTCGAGCAGTGCGTCGCGCAGCATGTCAACGTCTTTGGTGTCGCGGATAACCGCCGGCATCTCGTCGAGCCCCACGGCCTTTGAAGCTCGGAGTCGACGTTCACCCATGACGAGTTCATAGCGGGCACCGGGCTGCGGGTTGTCGAGGGGTCGAACCACGATCGGCTGCAGCACGCCGAATTCACGGATTGAGTGCTCCAGTTCGGCCAATTCCTCGGGACGGAACTCGGTTCGCGGCTGCGCACGGTTAGGTACGACATCGTGCGGGTTGATCAGCTGGAACGTGGCGCCGGGTACGGGTGCGAGGTTGTTGTCCTGCGCTGGTGCACCGCCAAAAAACTGATCAATAGGTCGCTCGCCCACGGGTGCGGTAGGAATCAGGGCGCCAATACCCTGACCCAATCCGGTACGTTTCGTTGCCATGTTCGTCTCGTTTCTTGTTACTGATCCGATGGGGTGTCTGGTAAACCGTTAGTTTTCGTGTGATTCGTGGTGAGAGGCGTCAATCTCTGGTGCTTGCTGCGCTGAAGCGGCGGCCCTCTCTGCCATTTCAATTGCTGCTTCGCGATACGACAACGCCCCGCTGGAATTGTTGTCATATCCAATTACGGTCTGCTGGTGGCTCGGGGCCTCGGAAACCCTGACAGATCGAGGGATAACCGCGGTCAAAACCTGCGTGGGGAAGTGCGAACGAACTTCCGCTTCGACCTCGCGTGACAGATTTGTGCGCGCGTCGACCATAGTCAGCAAAATCGTCGAAATGTGTACGCGTGGATTCAGGCTTTGGGCCACCATTGCGATGTTGTTCCACAGCATCGTCACACCCTCGAGCGCATAATATTCCGCTTGAATCGGCACGAGAACTTCACCTGCAGCGACCAACGCGTTAATTGTCAGCAATCCCAGCGATGGTGGGCAGTCAATGAAAATGTAGTGCGGGGGCTGTGTCGACGATGCAATGTATTCTGCGATGGCATCCCGCAACCGATATTCGCGGTTTCCCTGGGGAACCAGCTCAATCTCTGCACCCGCGAGGTTAATCGTGGCCGGCGCGCACCACAGGTTGGGGTGTTGCTGGCTTTGTCGCAGCACGGATCCCAGTGTTGTGGCGCCGTGCAAGGTTTCATATGTGCCTTGAATCGTGGCGTTATGCTCGATTCCCAGTGCCGTGGATGCGTTTCCCTGAGGATCGAGGTCAATCACGACGACTTTGGCGCCCAAATCAGCCAAAGCGGCCGCCAGATTGACGGTGGAGGTAGTTTTTCCGACGCCGCCCTTTTGGTTGGACACGGCAATTACGCGTGTGGTGGCGGGCAGGGGCGCCGTTTTGTCTCGCAAGGCGACACGGCGGCGGCTGAGGTCCATCAATTCGTCTGCGATGGGTGTGGACATCGGGCCAACGCGTTCGGGGGTGTTTCCAGCCGAAATACCGTTGTTGTGCACTCTGTCCTCCGCGATACCGTTCAAGTTTCCGTCATGATGAAATTACCACCAACCACCGACAAATGTTTCACGTGAAACATGCTGTGTGGAAAGTTGCTACCGAGTGACCGTTGCGGAAAACAATCGAGTCGGTTCAGGGACTACATCTTCGCCCAGAATTGCTGTCGAGATATCTGTCAGCGAAAAACGAGAAATTTGGCTGGATGCGGCGGATATCTCGTCATCAATACGCGCACCCTTGAGGAGTTTGATTTGTCCCCCAGTGGCAACCAGCGGCGAAATCATGGGTATCAGCGTCTTTAAGGCCTTGACTGCACGTGCAGTCACAACATCGAATGCCTGTTTTTCGGGGAAGTCCTCGGCACGACCGGTAAACACCGTGACGTTGTCGAGATCCAGATTCTCAACCTGCTCGCGTAACCATCGGGTTCTGCGCTCCAGCGGTTCAATCAACGTGAAATCGATATCGGGACGCGCAATCGCCAACACAAGGCCTGGAAGCCCGGCGCCACTGCCGATGTCGGCGACCCGCAGTCGGTGCTTAGTACTGGAATTGCCCAGTTCTGGTGCCAAAAGTACACAGTTCACTAGGTGGCGGGTCCACAAACGAGCGGGTTCGTCAGGGCCAATCAGTCCTCGTTCCTCGCCCTCTCGAA
>CALBMG010000233.1 GCA_937896185.1 uncultured Microbacteriaceae bacterium
ACTCCGTTCGTCAGGCGGGAGACAGCGCACGACGCATCCGTCACTGAGCAGACCGGCTCTCCATTGAGTGAGACGACATAGCCAGTCACTGCCTCACCACCGTTGTCGAGTGGCGCGTCCCACGTGAGTTCGACACGCTGATTGCCACGTTGGGCGACCACGTTTGTCGGCACTCCGGGGATTGTCGCGGGGGTGACCGGGGCGCTGGGTGCGCTGGTTGCAGACATCCCGACCGCATTCCTTGCCTGCACGGTGAAGGAGACGGGCACGCCGTTGATCAATCCGGAGACTGTGCATTCGGCACTCGAGCTGGTGCAGACGGGGACCCCGTCCACGAACACGCGGTAGTCCGTCACCGGCTCACCGCCGTCATTTACTGGCGGACTCCAAGTCACGACCGCGGTGTGATTACCGCGGATGGCGCTCACGCCCTGTGGTGCCAATGGGTTCGTCGCGGGGCGCACAGGAGCACTCGCAGCGCTCGGCACCGATGAGCCCCAGACCGTGCGCGCAACGACGGTTGCCGTGTACTGCTGGCCATTAATCAAACCCGCAATCCGGCAGGACTCCGCCGTCGTGACACAGGTTGCCCCACCCGGATTGAGTGTCACCGTGTAGTCGAGGATCGGCCGACCTCCGTCGGACCGACCTTGCCAGGAAACGTCAAGCACTCCGTTTCCGCGCGTCGCGGTGACTGTCGTTGGTGCGCTCGGGTTTGTGGCGGGCGAGCCAGAGGCCGCCACGGGAGCGGAAGAACCTGCATAACTTGTTGCGGTCACCGAGACGCCATAGTTCACGCCGTTGGTCAACCCCGAGAGGGTGCACGCTGTCGTGGTCGTCTGGCACGACCGCGTTAGGCCGGCGCCGACCGCGGTCACCGAATACGTCACGAGAGGCTCGTCGGAGGTCACCGCATTCCACTGCACCGCGAGCGATCCGTTGGATTCGGTAACGGTGAGCCCAGCAGGAGTCGAAGGTGGCGAGGCGGTCGTGAGCCGCACCGCAGCCGTCGAGCCCGAGAACATCACGTCGACGTATCGGCCAGACACGGAAATCGACGTCGCACCGACGAGAGCGCCGAGGTCGACGTTACCCAGTTCGGCTCCGTCGCTCATTCGAACGCTGACGAGTCGAGTGTGTCCTGCCGTCACGGTCGTGCCATACAGCACCGTGCCACCCGGAGCGGCCGTGATGTTTCGGAGTCCGGCGTGGTCGGCCGCAAGCGCCACATTGCTCACGACCGATTTTGTGACGAGGTCGAGCGAGACGAGTCGCCCGGGAGTTGCGTCCGTTCCGAACCACGCGGTGTTACCGATGATGAGTGGATCGACCAGGTTGTGGGTGATCGTCGACAGGGACGTTGTCGTATCGATTCCCGGGGTTGTCCCGTCCTTGACGAAAACGAGTTTCGCGGTAGGCGCTCCGGTGATGAACGCGATTTTCGCACCGTATTGGAAGCCACTGGCGATTGGGGTGGAGGGGATGGCAACCGTTCCCGACCCAACCCCTGTCGCTGCCGTCACTCGAAG
>CALBMG010000234.1 GCA_937896185.1 uncultured Microbacteriaceae bacterium
CAGACGTGTGCTCTTCCGATCTCCGCGAAGGTGGGCGATTCCCGTGAACGTCGACGGCTCGGATGCCAGCGCGGCGAGCGCGACGAGAGGAGGTGCGAGTTCGCCACCAGTGGAAAGGTCGAGGTTCACGCCGGGGATGCGGCGGCCACCGACGAAACCTTCGCGACCGTCAATGGTGACTCCGTGTTCGTCGCGTGTGATGCTCGCGCCGAATAGGGGCAAATAGTCGAGCAGGTCGTTCCCGACCTGGGTTGTCGTGTCCGGCCATGCGGGAATCGTGACAGTCCCGCCGGCGACGATCGCCGCACACAGGAACGGTGCCGCATTCGACAAGTCGGGTTCGATGTCGACGATGGCGCCGGCGATGGGTCCTGCGGTGACCGTCCACACGCCGAGACGTGGGGATTCCACGGTGACTCCGCGCTGGCGCAGGGTTTCACAGGTCATCTCGATGTGGGGCATGCTGGGCAGGTGCTCGCCCTCATGGGTAACGGTGAGCCCGTTGGTCATGCGCGCACCGACAAGTAAAAGTCCCGACACAAATTGGCTGGATTTGCTGGCATCAATCACGATGGGCCCACCGGGTACGTCACCGGTTCCCTCTACGGTGAACGGCAGGGTTCCGCGTCCGTCATCGGTAACCGAAACACCCAGGGCCCGCAGCGAATCAATTGTTCCCGCCATAGGGCGACGCCGGGCTCCTTCGTCCCCATCAAACGTGACAGGGCCATCGGCCAGCGTGGATAACGGCGGCACGAACCTCATGACCGTTCCTGCGAGTCCGCAATCAATCGATACGTTACCCGTCAGTGGGGCGGGGGTGATGAGCAGGTCAGAATCGGCGCCATCGCCGGGCTGTTCCGTTACCGTGATTCCCACAGCGCGCAGAGCCTCGATCATGAGCGCCGAGTCGCGCGAATGCAACGGGCGACGTAACAGTGACGGGGAATCGGCGACAGCCGACAGAATCAGTTCCCGGTTCGTCAGGCTCTTTGACCCCGGGATTTCGACGGTCGCGTGCAGCGGGCCACGCACATGCGGCGCTCGCCACAGTGTTGCGCCCCCGTTCCCGGAATAATTGCTGCTCGTCATTACCTAAGTAAGCCTAACGAGAGAACAGGTAGGTGTATGACAGCGTTGTTGGAAGTGCACAAACTAAACTCGGGAATCATGAACGATTCACTCCCGAACCCTGAACGAGATCTGCTGGAGGACAGCGACCTCGAGTCGGTTCTGGATGTCGAGTCAGACGACGACACCGAGGCGGACGAATCGCTGCTCGCGGAATTGCTTCCAGACGATGATGTTTTGGACGAAGAACTGCAGTCCATCTCGGACGATGAACCCGCCGACAAAGCGACCAGCTATGTCAACCGGGGAAGTTTCGAAGAGGTGGTGCTTCCCCTGTTCGATCGCCTGTACCGTCATGCCCGTCACCGTGCGCACACCGTCGAACAGGCAGAGGATTTGTTGCAAAACGCCCTCGTCAAAGCTCACGAGAAGTGGGAGTCCTATGAGCAGGGCACCTATGCGCTCGCGTGGGTGAAGAAAATCATGGACAATATTTACCTCAACACGGTGACCCGCGGTGCGGCCAAGCGTGAGGTGACGTCCGGTGATATCGACCCCGATCTGCTGGAAATGGATGGTGCTGCGCGCAACGCGCCGTTGGGGCGCCCCGACCTCGAAGTCGTCGAAGCCATTTCACATCAAGAAATCGTTGATCTGTTTAACCAGCTTTCCGACGACCGCCGTGAAGTGTTGGAACGCACCCTGCTGCGGGAAATGTCGTACGAAGAAACCGCGGAAGACCTGGATATCCCCATCGGTACCGTGATGAGTCGCCTGTATCGGGGACGACGCGATCTGCAAGAACTTGTCCTCGATCACATCGGACGTAAAGGAATGATGTCATGACGAATGTGCCCCACGACTGCGGCTGTGCCTCGGCCCGACTGCGAATCGGTTTCGTCGTCGACCGCGAATTGAACGCCCAGGAATGCGCCGAAGTGCGCGCACACTGCGAGACATGTTCGGAATGCGCCGAGGAGCTGCGGTTCGTCGACCGACTGTCGGACAAGGTGCGCGATGCGTGCGGCGAATGTCCGCCCGAGGACGTCAAGGCTCGTGTGTTCGATGCCGTAGCCCAAAAGATTGGGCGACCCCTGCAGTTCTGATCCCTCTGTTGCGCAGGGTTTAGCCGAAGAGCTGCCGACCCCAACCCTGTCCGGTGCTGAGACCGCCGGGGCAGGCAAAGTATCCGCCGCCGACAGCCCGCACATATTCGTTGAGCAGGTCGCTGTCCGCCAGTCTGCGCTGAATGGGGATGAATTGTTCCGTGAGACTCTTCTGGAACGACACAAAAATCAGTCCTGCGTCGAGTCGTCCTACGCGGTCGACTCCGTTGGAATAGTTGTACCCACGTCGCAAAATTCGTGCCCCGTTGTTCTGTCGAGCGTGGGCGAGACGCACGTGGGCATTGGCGTCGATGACCGGTGAACCATCCTCGTTGACCTGATCGAAACGGGGTTCCGAAAACTCGGTGCCGCCCGTGACAGGAGCCCCGCCGCGTTTCGTTCGCCCAAACACATTTTCCTGTTCTGTCAGCGAACCGCGATCCCACGTTTCGATGTCAAATCGGAACAGTCGGACGGCCATGAGGGTGCCGCGGTCGAGGAGCCCACTGCCGTAATTCCAGACGAACTCATCGGCTTCTGCGGTATCCATGGCCACGTTAGCGGTGCCGTCCTTGAATCCGAACAGGTTGCGGGGGGTGGGGGATTCATCGGTGGTGGGGGTCGTGACGTAACCGGGTTGGATCCAGCGAGGCACGGCGATTCCCTTGGCGGCACGGATTAGGTTGCGCAGCGCATGAAAGGCGACCTGATCGTGTGACGAGCACACCTGCAGCACGATATCGCCACCCGTTTGTGTGGGGTCGAGTTCGTCCTTTGCGAACGCCGTCATCGTGGTCAAGCCCTCGGGCGCCGCACCGTCGAGACCCAACTCGGCTCGAAACAGCGAGGCGCCATACCCAATGGTGATGGTCAATGAATGTGGGGCCAGGCCGATTGCTTCACCGGTGTCATCGGGTGGAAGCAGGGGATCGCCGGATGTGGGGCCCAGCGGACCCGCCCCATAGCCTTCAGTCATGCGTGCCGTGGAACGCGACCATTCGTCCAGCAGCTCCTTCAGGTCGGGCGCCGAGCTTGTCGTCACATCGAAAACGGCGATGTAGGCCCTGTCCTGTGAGCTGTCCGCAATGCCACTTTGGTGTGCGCCCCAGAAAGGGCGGCTGGCAGTCGCTGCGTGCAGTGGGTTGGCCGCGGATTCCACGGCGAGGGCTGCCGAGGCGCCACCGGCTGCACCGATCGCGGCTGCGCCGACACCTGCACCCAGCAGGCCTCGTCGTGAAATTTGCATGGCCTAGTCCTGTACCAGGCTCGCGGACAGTCGTGAGAGCGGTTCGGAAACGGCCTCAACGAGCGCGGCAAGGCGCGAAATCTGTTCCGCCGACAGTTCGGTGTACAGGGCGAAACCGTCCCCAATTCGGTGCGTGTCCATTTCGGTGTTTAACGCAGCAAAAGCATCGTCAAGCTCGGTCAACAGGGCGGGGTTGGCCTCGGCGAGAATCTCGCGAGTGGTTTCGACCACGGTGTATGCGCCGAAAACGTTGGCGTCGAAGTCCCACAGGTCGGTGTGGGAATATCGTTCCTCTTCGCCCGTAACTTTGCCTGTTGCGACCTCGTCGAGCAGTTCCTTTGCGCCATTGCCCATTTGGGTGATGGTGAGTTCAATGCTGTCGATACGGGTGACCAGATCCTCGGTGTCGGTGACGAGCTGCTGTGCGAGGCCGGTCGAGGTCTCGTCGAGCCCGGTCACCCAGAGCTGCTTTTCCAGTGCGTGCCATCCTGTCCAGGCCACGCCGTCCTCGAGGTCGCCCTCACGTGCGTCCATGCGGGGGTCGAGATCGCCGAAGCTTTCTGCGACAGGTTCGATGCGTTCCCAAAATACGCGGGTGGGGGCATACAGTGCTTTGGCTGCCTCGGTGTCGCCCGCTTCGATAGCCGCAGCAAAGTCGTGGGTTGCATCCAGCAACGATTTGGCCTGCCCTCGAACATATTCTGTGTAATCGACGATGGCGCGTTCCGCTGTCGGGTTGGGCGTCACGACTTCCGAATTGGGAGTGACGGTGAGGGGGCCGCGTACGGGCGTCCCGCCATCCATTTGTTCGCACGAGTATTCGTATTCTCCGGCGGCGAGTTCGACAGTAAGCTCGCGCGTCAGGCCCGACGAAATATTCTCCACTTCTGTGACAATTCCGGAGTCGGTGGTGCGCAGGATATAGAACTCGGCGACGCCGTCGCCCACGTTTTCGATGACAAACGTCGTTATGCCGGCCGGGATCTCGATGGCGCTCAGTTCACAGCGAGTTTCGGTCTGGGTCACGCTGATTCGGGTGTCTGCGTCCAACGGGGCGCATCCTGTGAGCATCAGAGTGAGTACGCCGAGCGCACCCACCGCGGTGGGGATGGTGTGTGTCATTATTTTTCCTTCTCAGAGACAGGTATTTCCTGTTGCGTCGAACGATTGTGAGTGAACAGCCAGAGTGCGAATGCGACGTAGGACAACCACGCAATCGCCTCGAGCCAGCTCGTTTGGGGGCTGAAGTTGAAGATACCTTTGGCGAGTGCGCCAAACCAGGTGTCGAGCGAGAAACTGTGCGACACATCGAATGCCAGCTGGCCCAATCCGGGAAGTATTCCGGCTTCTTGCAGGTCGTGTATTCCGTAGGACAGCACGCCGGCGGCAACAAAGATCAGGAAATAGCTGGTGACGGTGAAGAATTTGCCGATATCGAGGCGCAGCGCCTGGGCGTAGAGCGCCCAACCGATGCCAGCGGCTAACAGTACGCCGGTGATGAATCCGATGGTGGGTTCCAGTGTTGAGCGGGCCGAGTTGACGGTGCTGAAGAAGAACAGGGCGCTTTCGAGCCCTTCTCGGGCGACGGCAACAAAGGCCATGATGACCACGGTGAAAATTCCGGTCTGGACGGCCGCATCGAGTTTGGTTTGCAGTTCAGCCTTTAACTTGCGACCGGTGTCACGCATCCAGATGATCATCCAGGTGACGAGCCCAACGGCGACGATGGACATGATTCCCCCGAATGTTTCTTGGGCGACGAAGGTGTTGAGCAGCGAGAAGCGGGTGTAGGTCAACAGTGCACCGAATCCGAGGCTCAGTGCGATGGCGGCGATGACGCCGGTCCAGACCCACCGAATCTGTGCGCGTCGTTCGGTGCGCACGAGGTAGGCGATGAGGATGGTCACCACGAGGGCGGCTTCGAGGCCTTCGCGCAGGCCGATCAGGAGGTTGGAGATCACGGGGTAGTGCCGTCGGTCGGGCACCCTTTCTAAAGTAAGGCTAACCTAACTACAATTCATTCGCAACCAAACGATTACGAAATATTTCACCGAATGTGAGCCCCACAAACGCCGGATGGCCCCACCGACAGGGTGAGGCCATCCAGAGACGTACCAGCCGGCCTAGACGCCGGTGAAAGCCTCGTGCATGATCACAGCATGTTCCTCGGCCGAGCGCTTCGACGAACCGGCCGCGGGAGACGCCGAAGACGGACGCGAAATGACACGAATATCGATACCAATACGGCGCATCTCGAGCGCGATAAAGGGCCACGCGCCCTGGTTCTCGGGTTCATCCTGAACCCACACCAGTTCAGCACCCGGGTGGTTGGCCAGCACGGAACGCAGTTCGGCTTCGGGCAGGGGATAGAACTGCTCCATGCGCACCAGCGCGACCGAGTTGGCGCCGGCCTTGTCGCGTTCAGCAAGCAAGTCGTAGTGAATCTTGCCCGAGTGCAGCAGGATCCGCTTCGCGCCCGACACCTGAGCGTCATCCAGCACCGGCTCAAAGCGGCCGGTCGTGAAATCAGCCACCGAGCTCGTCGCTCCACGCAAACGCAGCATTGCCTTGGGAGTAAACACAATCAAGGGGCGTTGAGGGCGCGAATACGCCTGCCGGCGCAGCAGGTGGAAGTACGAGGCAGGCGTCGACGGACGCGCAACCGTCATGTTGTTCTCAGCTGCAAGCTGCAGGAAACGCTCGATACGGGCCGACGAATGGTCGGGGCCCTGGCCTTCATAGCCGTGAGGCAGCAGGAGCACGACGCCAGAGTGCTGGCCCCACTTCTGCTCGGACGACGAAATGAATTCATCAATCACGGTCTGGGCGCCGTTGGCGAAGTCACCAAACTGGGCTTCCCACAGAACGAGAGCGTCGGGGTTACCCACCGAATATCCGTACTCGTATGCCATCGCAGCGTATTCGCTGAGCAGCGAGTCATAGATCCAGAAGCGGGCCTGGGTCTCGGACAGGTTCAGCAACGGCAACCATTCCTGGCCGTTGACACGGTCGTGGAAGACGGCGTGAC
>CALBMG010000235.1 GCA_937896185.1 uncultured Microbacteriaceae bacterium
GTGGTTACAACCACCGCGCGCTTGCCGACCGTAACGAGGCCGCCTCGTGGGCGTCGGCCGCTTTGGCCACGAAAGGTGACATTTTTGTCGCCAACGCGCAGCAGCCTGAGCTGCTGACTTTCCTCAACGTCTATCGCAAGGTCGGCGGCGAATTCGAGGTGTTTGATGACGGAATTCGTTTCGTTCACCCCGGCGGGCCGCTGCGCCCCGTGGTTGTCGAAACCGATGTTCACCCCGGTTTTATGACCGACTGGCAGCAGCCGTTGGTTGTTGCGTTGACACAGGCCGAAGGGACTTCGGTCGTTCACGAGACCGTGTACGAGAACCGTTTCGGTTTCACCGAGTCGCTCAATGCGATGGGGGCAAACATCACCGTGCACCAGGACGGTATTGCGTCGATCACCCGCCGCGTGCCTCGTCGCCCACTAGAGCAGGCCGCCGTGATTACGGGCCCCACCCCGCTGCACGGGGCCGACATTCGTGTGCCCGACCTGCGCGGTGGGTTCTCGCACCTCATCGCCGCATTGGCTGCGACAGGCACCTCGACTATCAGCAACGTCGGAATCATCGCCCGAGGCTACGAGCACTTCATTGACAAGTTGCGTGTGTTGGGCGCTGACTTCGAGCTCGCGGACTAGGCTCGGAAAACCAGGAGGGCCGATGTCGACATCAGAGCGCACACTGCGATGGCATGCCATCGCAGGAACTGTCGTGCCCCTGATGAACCTGATTTCCCGAATCCAGGTGACCGGTGGCGAGAACATCCCCAAAACAGGTTCGTTCATCCTGGCACCCTGCCACTACAGCGCTATTGACCCCGTCATCATGGGGCTTGCGGCGTGGAAGTCGGGCCGTGTGCCCCGTTTTATGGCCAAAGCATCGCTGTTCCGTGTACCCGTCTTGGGTTCAATTCTGCGCTGGCTGGGCCAGGTCCCCGTCGAACGCGAGGGCAAGGAACGCGCCGTCGCACCCATGAAGGCCGCCCAGACTCTGGCCGCCGCGGGACAGGGCATCATCATCTATCCCGAAGGTTCGTTGACCCGCGACCCCGATATGTGGCCGATGCGCGGCAAGACGGGCGCCGTCCGCATGGCGCTGGACGCCAACATGCCGTTGATTCCGGCGGCACACTGGGGCACCCAGGTTCTCATGCCGCGCTATTCGGGCAAGATCCGGTTGTTCCCGCGCTCGCCAATCCAGGTTCTCATCGGGAAACCGCTGGACATGAGCCGCTTTGAGGGCAAGGTCCGCGACCAAAAGCTGTTGGCCGAGGCTACCGATTATTTGATGCAGGCGATTGCCGACCTGCAGTCGCAGTTGCGGGGGACTCCCGCACCCGAAAAGCGCTGGAATCCCGCCGATCACGGCCAGTCCGAGACGGGGGCATTCCGATGACCCGCGTAGCCGTGCTCGGTGCCGGTTCGTGGGGCACCACGTTCGCAAAGGTCCTCGCCGATGGTGGCGCGGATGTGTCGTTGTGGGCTCGCCGCGACGAAATTGCACGCGAAATCAACGAGACCCACCGCAATACTCGTTACCTGCAGCGCGTGAACCTTCCATTGAGTGTTTCGGCTTCCACCTCGATGGCGGTCACGTTGGCCGGCGCCGAACAAATTTATCTTTCCGTTCCGTCGCAGTCGCTGCGTGAGGTGCTCGAGGGAATTTCTGGGCTCATTGACCCCGACGTCCCCGTTGTGAGTCTCATGAAGGGCGTCGAGCGCGCCTCGGGTCTGCGGATGAGCCAGGTCATCGCCGATGCAGCGTCGATTGATGCGTCGCGTATCGCGGTGCTGTCGGGGCCGAACCTCGCGCTGGAAATCGCGAAAGAGGAACCCACCGCGGCCGTGGTGTCGTCCGAGTCGCTCGAGACGGCCTCTGCTGTCGCCGCGCTCTCGACGAACCCCTATTTCAAGTCGTTTGTAAACAACGACGTGATTGGCACCGAGTTTGGAGGTGTCCTGAAGAACCTCATCGCATTGGCCGTCGGTATCGCCGACGGCGTGGGTTACGGCGATAACACCAAGGCATCGATCATCACCCGCGGTTTGGCGGAACTCTCGGCATTCGCCGCAGCATATGGCGCGAAGCCCGAGACAATGTGGGGCCTGGCGGGACTGGGCGACTTGATTGCCACCTGTGAATCACCGCTGTCACGCAACAACACTGCCGGTCGACTTCTCGGTCAGGGATATTCCTATGACATGGTGATCCGCCAGATGGACAAGACAGCCGAGGGTCTGTCCTCGGTGTCACCCGTGTTGTCATTGGCCCGCGCAAAGGGCGTTTTCATGCCGATTGTGTCGCAGGTCGAACAGGTATTGCAGGGAACACTCGACCCGCGCGAACTGGCTCCTCATCTGGCGACCGACGATTCGTCGGCACCCGCGGCCGAGTAGTCGCCGTGATCCAGGCCCTCGCTGACGGAAAGGTGCTTGCCGAACGTTTCGGCTCGATGCCGCCCGCTGTTGTGGCGTTGCACGGTTGGGGTCGTACGGGGATTGATTTTGCCCCCATCGTGGCGGGGCTCGACGCCGTGGCAATTCACCTTCCCGGTTTTGGCCCGACCAGTCCTCCGGACACGGTGTGGGCAACGGCCGATTACGCCGAGTTGGTCGCCGAGGCGATACGTCCGTTTGGGCCTGTCGTCGTCGTGGGTCACTCATTTGGTGGCCGAATCGCAGTCCGACTTGCCGCACGCCACCCCGAACTGGTGTCCGCTTTGGTTCTGACCGGTGCGCCTTTGGTTCGCTTGGCGCCCACCTCGAAGCCTGCACTGGGATACCGAATTGCCCGCGCGTTGCACAAATGGGGTCTGGTCAACGATGCCCGCATGTCGGCCATTCGCGCGCGTTTCGGCAGCGCAGATTACAACGCGGCACAGGGCATCATGCGCGACATCATGGTTGCCACGGTGAACGAGAATTACGACGATGATATGGCGGCACTGTCGCTGCCCGTCGCAATGGTGTGGGGCGAAAACGATACCGCAGCCCCGACAGCAGCCGGCCAGATCGCATCGACCCGTATTAAGGGGGCAACCTGGAAGGTTGTGCCCAGAACCGCGCACATGATGGAGGGTGAGTTGGCTGAGGCCGTCGCCCGCGCCGTGCGCTCGAGTGTGGAAGAGGCCGCCTCATGATCGATGTGATTCTCACTATTGTTGCGGCGCTGTTGCCGACCGCTGCCCTGTTGCTTCCCAAGGCGATGCGTGTTGCGCAGCGCGAGCACTACATTCCCGGTTGGGTGCGCAGGGTGACCATGGGCTGGTACCGCAACCGCCCACTTTCGTGGTGGCCGCTGGGTGCGGCGTTCGTGGCCGCGGCCGTGGCGGTGTGGGCCGCCCTTCAGTTTCTTCAGACAAACCTTGTTCTTTTCGTTTCGGTTGCAGCGCCCGTGATTCTGGCGTCGACGGCAGCTCTGGGTTCTCTGGCGCCGGCTGGCCTGCGTATTCGCGGCACCTCCGCCCCGTTGCGGTGGACCGCACGCACCCGTCGTCTGGCGGTGTTGTGGGTTCCGCTGTGGTTGATCATCGCCACGGCTCTGACCTTCGCACTGTTGTGGTGTGCGAATCAGGGACTCGAGGCATATTTCGCGGCGGCAGGCGATGTCGTGGACAACCTGCTTGTCATTGTGTTGTGGGTCATCGTTGTGTCCGGCGTCCTCGGTGCACTGATTGCCGTTTTCCTCACCCCCATGATTACCGACCTTGCGTTGTTGATCCTGAAGCCGGTCGAAAAGGCGCTGTCCCGCAAGTGGCTGATTGCAGCGCAGAAGAAGATTAAGCAGGTGCGGCCCACGGTTGTGGCCATCACCGGGTCCTACGGTAAAACATCGACCAAGGGCTATGTGACCCACCTGTTGCAGGCGCAATTTTCCGTTGTTCCCAGCCCCGCGAGCTTTAACAATCTTCTGGGGCTCTCGCGTGCGGTGAATGACAAGTTGACCCCAGGAACAGAGGTATTCGTTGCCGAAATGGGCGTGTACCAGCCCGGTGAAATCCGCGAACTGTCCGAATCCTTCCCGCCCGACATCGCGGCAATTACTGTCATCGGCGAGGCCCACCTCGAGCGCATGCGGAACCGAGAAACAATTTTTGCGGCCAAGGCCGAGATCACCGAAAAGGCTAAGACGGTTGTGCTGCCCATCGATGACCCCATGCTCGCCGAACTGGCGGACCTGTGCCAGCGTCTGGGCAAAACGGTTGTTCGTGTCAGTGCGACGGGCGCCGAGGCCGATGTGTCGGTGAACCCCGAGTCGGGCACACTCGCAACTCAGGGACAGACGGTGCCCGTTACCGTTTCGGGTGTGGGTCACGCGGTCAACATCGCCGTAGCCGCCGGTATTGCTTTTGCGCTGAACATGCCGGTCGCCGCGTATGCCGACCGACTCAACTCGCTGCCTGGCGCCGCACACCGCGCCGAGATGCACACCAGCCCCTCGGGTGCCGTCATTGTCGACGACACCTACAACTCGAACCCCGTTGGGGCTCACCGTGCACTGGACGGAGCTCGGAAACTTGCCGCGGAACGCGGTGGCCGGCTCGTTGTTGTCACCCCGGGAATGATCGAACTCGGTGATGTGCAGTTCGAGCGAAACCGTGATTTTGCTGCCGCAATCCGCGAGGCTCAGGCCGACCTGTTCGTGGTGGGCTACACGAACCGCGCCGCGCTCCGCGCGGGTTTCCCCGATGCAACCCTCGCGGCCACCAGAACTGCGGCGATGGCCGAGGCGTTCCAGCGCGCGGGCTCGTCGGGCGTTATCCTCGTAGAGAACGACCTGCCGGATCACTACGCGTAAACCCGGTTCCGCGGCAGGGGGACCGAGACGGGATTTCCATGAGCAGCGCACCGTGGGCAGTCGTATTTGGCGGCCCTAGCCCCGAACACGAAATCTCGATTTTGACGGGCCTTCAGGCCGAACGTGTCCTCACCGAGGCCGGCGACGCTGTGCTGCCTCTGTATTGGGCTCCGAGTGGCGAATGGTTCCTCGTTCCCGCCGGCACCGAGGCCAGCGACTATCTCGAGGGCGCTCCCAAGGACTCCAAGCTGCTCGATCTGCGTGTGTCCGGCGATTCGGGATTCTTCCTCAAGAAGCGTTTGGGCTCGGCAGAGCGCCTCGATATCGAGGCCGCTCTCCTGTGTTTCCACGGTGGTGTGGGCGAGGGCGGAGGCGCTGCCGCACTGTTCGACATTCTCGGAATTCCGGCGACAGGTTCGACACTTTTTGCCGGCGCTGTCGGCATGGACAAGCTCGCCTTCGGTGGCCTGATGGAGTCCTCGGGTATCCCGACCCTGCCGCGTCGTGCCGTGTCCGTTCACACGGAACCTGATTTTGCAGGCCCCTACATTGTGAAGCCCCGATTCGGTGGATCGTCGATCGGCATCGAAATTGCCGATGATGTGGCCACCGCTCGTGCCTTGGCGTCGTCGAGCCCCCACCTGAAAAACGGCGCAGTTCTTGAGCCGTATCGCCCGAACCTCGTCGATCTCAACATCGGTTTCCGGACGTACCCGCAACTGGAAATCACCGACCTTGAGCGCCCCCTGCGTTCAGGTTCTGACGGCTCGGGGCTGTATTCCTATGCCGAAAAGTATTTGGCGGGTGGACAAGGCTCCGAGGCGGGCTTGGGCAGTGCGCCTCGAGAATTCCCCGCGGTGGTGGCTGCAGGTGTGGCGGACCGCGCGGCCGAGCTTGCAGCGCGTGTCGCCGATGTGACGCGTCTCAGCGGAATCGTCCGCGTTGACCTGTTGCTCGACGAGTCGGTGGGCATCGTCTCGCTGGGCGGCAAGGCGGGCACCGGCAAGTCCGCGCTGGCGCTGTGCGCCGGGCTGGAGGCCGTGCTGGAGCGCCGCACCCAGCGCAAG
>CALBMG010000236.1 GCA_937896185.1 uncultured Microbacteriaceae bacterium
GGCATCTCGCATTCCGAACTGGCATTGGTGGGTACGGAAGACGTGTTACACGCAGTGCAGTTGTGGATCGCGCTTCCCGATGATTCACGCCACCAACCTCCGCATTTCGGGAACTACACAAATCTGCCGTCTGTCGAATTGCCCGGTGCTCGTATCCGAGTTTTTGCGGGAGAGCTGATGGGCGTTACATCGCCTGCCGCGACATATTCACCCTTGGTGGGGGCCGAGATTCGGCTCGAGGCGGGCGCCACCGTTCAACTGCCGGTCCGATCTGACTTTGAGTACGGCGTTGTCGTCGTGTCGGGTCACGTGTCGACCACAGAAAATGTGCCCGAACGCGCGATCGATGTGATTCCCGCAGGGGTTAACAGCATCACCGTGTCCGCGGAAACGGATGCCATCGTGTTGATGCTCGGCGGGGAACCGTTCCCCGACAAAATTCTGATGTGGTGGAACTTCATCGGCCGAACCCACGCCGAAATTGTCGAGGCGCGTCAGCAGTGGAACGACCGATCCGATCGTTTCGGCCAATTCGAGGACCGCATCGGTGGGTGGATTCCGGCGCCCGATTTACCCAACGTGGTGCTGGCCCCGCGCTGATTCGGAGCCTTGTGACCCATCGTGTTGTGGTTGTTAGCGTGTGCGGCGGCGCATGCCCGACAGGTTTCGTACACTGTCCAACAGCGCCTCGATGACAGCATTCATGCTGCCCACGGGCGCATGTTGTCCCACGATAATTGCGATGTCGCGAGTAAATCCTGCGTCGGTGAGAGTGACCGCACGCACATCACCGCGCCCGTGCTGCAGCGCCGATTCCGGTACCAACGAGATGCCCAGACCTGCGGCGACGTACCCGAGGATGACGCTGTAATCGTCGCTGCGGATACGGCTTGCGACCGTCATTCCGCGTTCCGCCGCCGCCGCGATCAGCGCATCATCCACCGGGTCTGTGTCGGTGGTGCCCAGAACCCAAAAGTCATCTTTCAGGTCTGTCAGTGCGACGCTGGCGCGTTGCGCGGCGGGGTGAGTCGCGGGCACAGCCACGTACAGGCGTTCGGTGAACAGTGTGCGCAGTCGGGGGCCATATTTGTGTGCCAATTCGGGGGATCCGACGACGACGGCCGCGTCGAGCTGCCGACCTCGTAATTCTTTCTCCAGGTCGGCAATTTCGTCCTCGCGCATGCTCACCGTGATTCCCTGCGACGCGAGGTCGGCGAGCGCCGGGGGGATGATGCTGGCACCGATAGTGGGGATGGCGCCCAAACGGATGGGGGTCAGGTGGCCGGCGTTGTCTGTGACGGTGCGCTCGATGCGATCCACGATGGCGAGCACCTCCAGTGCGCCTTCGACGACGATCATTCCGGCCGCGGTCACGATGGTTCCGCTGGATTGACGTTCCGTGACGGGGGCGCCGAGTGCCGCCTCGAGTCCGGCGAGGTGGTGGCTGACGGTGGGTTGGCTCCAGTGCAGGGCTCGTGCGGCTGCGGCAATGGACCTGTGCTCGTGCACCGCAGTGAGGGCCTGAAGTTGGCGAATATCAATCACGACACCACAATACTGAGTATTGAGGCAGACAGTAAAGATGCTATTCCTTCTTTGTAGCGCCTCGTGCAGAATTTTCGCATGAGCTGTGAACAGGAACCCACGTATTACGCCGACGCCCTGAACAGCATCGCAGACCGCCAACTTGTCCGACTCGCCGTACCCGGCCACAGTGCAGATCGCAGCGCTGCACCTCGATTGGCCGAGTATGTGGGGGAGCGAGTCCTGCAGCTCGACGTAACGCCACTCACGCCCGAACTGGATTTGGGGCCAGACAGCCCGCTCGAAAAATCCCGTGCCGCTGCGGCCCGAGCATTCGAGGCGCGCCGCACATGGTTCGTCACCAACGGTGCCTCACAGGGCAATCGCATCGCGGCGCTCGCCGTCGGGCAATTGGGGGCGCCCGAGCAACCCTTCGTTGTCCAGAGGTCCGCCCACTCGAGCATGTTTGACGGCGCGGTCCTCGCCGGCCTGAGCCTGGCATTCGTGATGCCCGAAATCGACACCGTTCACGGTATCAACCACGGAATAACTCCCGGCGCGTTTCGTGACGCGCTCGCAGACAATCCCAACGCCAAGGCGGCGTACGTCATCAGCCCCAGCTATTTCGGTGCGGTCGCCGACATCCCCGCCCTTTCGGAAATCGCCCATGCGGCCGGAATTCCCCTAATCGTCGATGCCGCGTGGGCCGCCCACTTTGGGTTTCACCCGGACCTTCCGGCAAACCCGTTGACGCAGGGAGCCGATCTCGTCGTGAGCAGCACGCACAAACTGGGCGGCAGCCTCACGCAGTCGGCGATGGTGCACCTGGGCTTCGGCCCCTACGCCGACGTGCTCGAGCCTTTAATCGACCGCGCATATCGGATGACGGCATCGACCAGCACCTCGTCGGTGTTGACGGCATCGCTGGATATCGCGCGCGCCGAACTGTGCGGTGGTGAATCCGCGATCGGTCGTTCCATTCGTGCGGCCGACCGGTTACGTGACGCCGTCCGCGCGCACACTCTTCTCGATGTGGTGAGCGACGGATATGACCGTTTCCCTGGCATCGTCGGCCACGACCCCATGCATGTGGCGATCGATGTGCGTGGGGTGGGTCTCACCGGACATGCGGTTCGCAACCGGTTGCTGTGCGAGCACGATATCTATGTAGAAATCGCGACAAACACCTGCATTGTTGCGCTGATTGGCCCAGGATACGAGCCCGATGCGGGTCGCATTGTTGCCGCAATTGCGTCGATGGCGGTGGATACCGCCGACGAAGCGTTGGTGTTGACCGCCAGTAACCTACCGGAACCGGGTTTCGCGGCGATGCGTCCTCGTGATGCGTTCTTTGCGGCAACCGAACTGGTGCATCACACCGAGGCGGTGGGTCGAGTGTCCGCCGATGCCCTCGCCGCGTACCCGCCCGGAATTCCCAACGTGCTGCCGGGCGAAATCATCACCGCCGAAATTGTGGACTTCGTTCGGGCGATCGCGGGTTCACCCGGGGGATACGTGCGGGGCGCAGCCGATACGGCTGTGGACCATTTCCGTGTGGTCTCGGGGCGTTAGCCGCCGAATGCGCCGGACGGCACGTCTTTTTCGTCGTTAAGAATTGCGTCGACGATGCGCTGTGCGACAGCGTCGGGTTCCAACCCTGCGGGAAAGGCCGGAGCAATGCCATCAATAGCGCGACCGGCCAAACCCGTCTCGGTGTGCGGAGGACGGGTGTCGAGTACGCGAATCTTGTTGCGGCGCAGCTCGCGAGCGGCCGCCTCGACGAAGGCCCGCAGTCCCGATTTGCTGGAACCATAGACAGACATTCCCACAACAGGGTTTTCGGAAATCACTCCGGAAATGGTGAGCACGAACGGTTCACGCCCCAATTCGGAGGACTGAGTTAGCGACGGAACCGCGGCCGCAACAATGTCGATCACACTCGATTGGTTGACGGCGATCACGCGGGTGGTGGTTTCGGGGGACGCCGTCGCGACAGGCCCGAATGCCACGACACCGTGTGCACACACGATTCCGTCCAAGGGGCCAGCAGCGGTGACCGCCGCGATCAGTGCCGAGCCCGCGGTGGGTGCGCTCAGATCGACCCCAAATTTTTCGCCGGGAATCGTTAACGCGGTGAGCCGATCGGTGTTCCGTGCGGAGTGCACGACTTCTGCCCCAAGGTTGGTCAACATTCGTGCGATTGTGCTGCCCAGCACTCCCGTCGCACCGGTGATGAGAATTCGTTTGCCCGCAACTGTGGTCATGGGCCGAGCCTAGAGCCACAGCGCGGTGGTGCGCCAGTGAGACTCACCGCGATGTTCGACACTGCGTGACAGAATGGGTGCATGATCCCACTGGACACCATTGCGGCCTTCATCGCCATCTCGTTGGTCATCATCGCGATCCCCGGTCCCAGTGTGTTGTTCGCCATAAGCCGTGCGCTTGTCTTGGGACGCAAGGGAGCTGTGCTGACAGTAGTCGGTAACGGAATTGGCGTGTTCGTCCAAGCGGTCACGGTCGCAGTGGGTGTGGGCATCCTGATTCAGGAAAACGAAGTACTGCTGCACGGAATCCGATTGGCCGGTGCCGCGTTCTTGCTGTACCTCGGCGTTCAGGCGATTCGTCACCGTCGCGAGGGAATCGATTTCGGCAGCGAAGCACCCGCGCTGAACTCGCAGCACATCATGCGCGAATCCTTCATCGTCGGCATTTCAAACCCCAAGACGATTGTGTTCTTTTCCGCGATTTTCCCACAGTTCGTCAACCCCGCATGGGGTTCGATTCCCGTGCAGATGCTGCAGTTGGGTGTAATTTTTGTGTTCTTTGGCATCTCGGGGGATGCTGTGTATGCGTTCGCGGCGGGCGCGGCACGGGACTGGTTTGCGGGTGACCCGAAGCGCGTCGTCATCATGCGCACTATCGGCGGTTCGGCGATGGTCATTCTCGCGATTGTGACCGCGGTACTTCCCGCCTAGCGAATTCCGTTTTTAGCGCAACGAGTCGCGGCGGTCTTCGGCGAGTTCTTCCTCGGTGGGATTAAGGATTGTCGCAATGACGACGGCGAGGCTGAACGCCCACGACACCCACGCCAAAATCAGGCGCCAGTCGCGTTTGCCGGCGATTGTGGTTTTGAGGAGCCCGAATACGGGAAACAGTGCGGCAAGAAAGCCGCCGTTTAACAGGAACCGTCGCATGTGTCCTCCTTCCGTGTTTCACCTTACCCAAACAGTGCGGAAGGGTCGAGGCGCGCGCCCTGAGTCGCATAGAAAGTTCACAGGTTTCACACAGCCAAAACCATGTGTGTCGTCGTCAACTGGAACCACACACAAAGGAGACACCGTGAAAACCTCACAGGTCACACCCATCGCATTGCTCACAACACTGGTCGCCGGCATCGTCGCAACCGGATTCTGGATCGGCAGTATTTTTGCCCCCACCGGAATTCCGGCATTTCCGGCCGCCTCGTCAGTTGCCACCGAATCCGCCACCGAATCCGCCGACGACACCGCGACGGATACCGCAGCGGAATCCGCCAGCGACACCGAACTATTGCAGTACCTCATCGAAGAAGAAAAACTGGCATACGACGTCTATGTCACCCTCGGCGACAAGTGGGGAAGCGCAGTCTTCACCAATGTTTCTGCCAGTGAGGTTACGCACCAAGATCGCGTCGCCGGCCTGCTGGATGCCGCCGGAATCGACGACCCGCGTTCATCAACCGTTGGCGAGTTCGTCAACCCCGAACTGCAGGCCCTGTACGACCAACTCATTGCACAGGGTTCGGTGTCACAGACCGCAGCATTCGAGGTCGGGGTCGCCATCGAAGAGCTCGACATAGCGGATATTACCGAAATGCTCACCCCAGTCACCGACCCCGAAATCGTCTCGGTGCTCAAATCACTGCGATCGGCATCCGAGAACCACCTGGCCGCATTCCAGCGTCAACTTTGACCCGACTCGACCGAATGGGCGTCCGCAGTGGCGCCCATTCGCCTGTTACAGCCCAATCCCTTTGTAGACTGGTCAAATGAGCGAAATCGACATTAAGCCTCGTTCCCGCGTCGTCACCGACGGCATCGAAGCAACCACCTCGCGTGGCATGCTGCGTGCCGTGGGAATGGGAGACGCTGACTGGGATAAGCCCCAGATTGGTGTCGCAAGTTCCTGGAACGAAATCACCCCCTGCAACCTGTCCCTGGAGCGCCTCGCGCGCTCGGCCAAGGAGGGCGTGCACGCCGCTGGCGGCTTCCCGATGCAGTTCGGCACCATCTCGGTGTCCGACGGCATCTCGATGGGCCACGAGGGCATGCACTTCTCGCTCGTCTCGCGGGAGATCATCGCC
>CALBMG010000237.1 GCA_937896185.1 uncultured Microbacteriaceae bacterium
GGCACCCAACGGAGCTGAAATAGCGGTCGAGATCATCTCGATCGAGCCCTTTATCGGCTAAAACCGTTTCCCCAACGAGCCGTAACTAGCGCTCGCACGAAAACTAGTAGTCGATGCGAGGGTTGTAACCCTCGGCGCGCAACGCGTCGAGAACCTGTTCAGCGTGCTCGGGGCCACGAGTTTCGATGTGGACTTCGAGTTCAACTTCGGCGATTCCCAGTCCCGAACCGTGACGGGTGTGCAGAACCTCGACGACGTTGGCGTTTTGGCCGGCGACGATTTCCGAGGTACGAGCCAGCTGACCGGGCCGGTCGGGCAGGGGAATGCGGATGCGCAGGTAGCGCCCCGAAGCGACAAGACCACGAGAAATCACTCGCTCCATGATCATGGGGTCGATGTTTCCGCCCGACAACAGGATGACAGTGGTGCCATCGGCGACGACCTGACCCGTCAGAACTGCGGCGACACCGGCTGCACCGGCGGGCTCGACCACCATTTTTGCGCGTTCCAGCAGCATCAGGATGGCGCGGGCGATGTCATCGTCGCTTACGGTGACGACTTCGTCCACAAATTCGCGGACAATGTCAAAGTTGATGTCACCGGGCCGCGATACGGCGATGCCGTCGGCAATAGTGGGTTTGACGTCAATGTTGACGGGCTCTCCGGCCGACAACGATGCGGGATAAGCTGCAGCGTTTTTTGCTTGAACGCCAATCACGCGCAGGGTCCGTCCCGACAGCGCCGCCTTCTGCTTCATCGCACTGGCCACACCGGCGATCAGTCCCCCACCGCCGATGGGAACAACCACGGTCTGCACGTCGGGGCATTCGTCCAGGATTTCAAGACCCACGGTTCCCTGGCCGGCAATGACCTCGTGATCGGCATAGGGAGGGATGAATACGGCACCCGATTTTTCGGCGAACTCAGTGGCTGCGGCCAAGGATTCCTGGAACACGACGCCACGCAACACAACCTCTGCGCCATAACCACGAGTGGCTTGCAGTTTCGGCAATGCGACGCCCATGGGCATGAAAATTGTGGCCTTGATTCCCAGCTCGGCCGCAGCGAGAGCCACACCCTGAGCGTGGTTACCGGCAGATGCGGCGACAACTCCCCGAGCCTTTTCTTCGGCCGTGAGTTTCGACATGCGGTGGTACGCACCGCGAACCTTGTACGCACCGGTGCGCTGCAAATTTTCGCACTTCAGGAAGACGTTGTGGCCCAATACCTCGGACAGAAAACGGGATTCTTCCAGAGGCGTGCTCTGTGCAACGTGCGCCACGATGTCCCGTGCGGCCTCGAATTCGTCCAAACTGGGCCCAGCATGCGGTGATGTCACAATTTCCTCCTTCAGAAACGATAGCGTGAATCTCGTGACCGAACTGTCGATAGCCGATGCCCGACGCATCGCGTTGACGGCGCACGGCTTCGGGGGGCCTCGTCCCAAGCCGAATGCGAGCGGCATCACCAGCGTGATTGCCGGTCTCGAGGCGCTGCAATTGGATTCGGTCAACGTCTTTGAGCGAAGCCACTACGTTCCACTGTTCTCACGCGTGGGCGCCTATGAAACTGCGGTTGCGGATTCGATCCTGCTGGAACACGCCCAACACCCCAGCCACATCGAATATTGGGCCCATGTAGCCGCATTTATCCCCGTCGAATCGTGGCCGTTATGGCGTTGGAAGATGGACGAATACCGTGACCGTCATCACACCGAGGGCGGATGGCTGGCGGAACACAGCGCCTTTGCCGCAGAAATGTTGGCGCTGGTGCAGGCAGAAGGCCCGCTCACGGCGAGCGACATCGAACACGATCGCAACACTCGCACCGGCGCCTGGTGGGGCTGGAGCGACACCAAACGGGCATTGGAGTACATGTTTGACGCGGGAATTTTGGTGTCTGCAGGGCGCCGTGGGTTCCAGCGACTGTACGCAGCCCCGGATATGGTGTTACCCGCCGCGATTCTGGATCGTGAAATCCCGCGACAGGACGCAATCTCCGAATTGGTTCTGCGTGCCTCGACGGCACTAGGCGTGGGAACCGAGAGCGACATTGCCGACTATTTCCGACTGCCGAAACGCGACACCCGAGCGGCGATTCACAAATTGGTCGAAGCTGGTGAACTGCAGCGGGTGACTGTCGAGAGCTGGACGGAACCCGCACTCATGGCCCCCGACACCACGGCCGGCGCAGCGATTTCGGCAAACACCCTGTTGACCCCCTTCGATCCGGTCACTTGGAACCGTGACCGCGCCCGGCGGCTGTTCGGCTTCGACTACACAATCGAAATCTATGTTCCCGCGGCCAAACGCCAGTTCGGCTACTATTCCCTGCCCGTACTCATGGACGAACAGTTGGTTGCCCGTGTCGACCTCAAAGCCGACCGCAAAACTCGCACACTGATCGTCAGATCAGCCCACTGGGAGCGCGAACGCCCGACGGACGCCCGCGACCGACTCGTCGATGCGGTCCGTGCCACCGCCGAATGGCGTGGCCTCGAATCCATCACGGTCGAAGAGTGGGGCGACGCCAGCGCGGAATTGCGCGACGTGTTGTCCTAGAACTTTCCGCCGATGTCCAGCAGGCGACGAATGCGGTCGGGAATCGGGGGGTGGGTTGCGAACATGCGGTCAAAGACTCCCGGCTTCATGGGGTCGGAAATCCACAAGTGTGCCATCGAGCCCGACTGTTTGCGCAGTGGCGACGAGTATTCGCCGAGCTTGTGCAACGCGCTGGCCAGACCGTCCGGGTTGCGGGTGGTCATCGCACCAGTGGCGTCGGCAAGGTACTCACGCTGTCGCGACACCGCCGCCTGAATTAACGCGGACAGGATGGGCGCCAGAATCATGGCAACGAGCCCCAGCACCATCATGATCGCGGCGCCACCATTGTTGTTGTCGTCGTTGCGACGATTTCCGCCACCCCAGAACGCGATGCGCATAAATATGTCGCTGATGAAACCAACGGCGACAACCAAGCCGAACACAATGGTGCTGACACGAATGTCATAGTTACGGACGTGACCCAGCTCGTGAGCCATGACGCCCTCGAGTTCCGCATCGGTCATGATGTCGAGCAGTCCCGTTGTCGCGGCGACAACCGCGTGTTCGGGGTCGCGGCCTGACGCAAAAGCGTTGGGCGCGGGGTCGGTCACGATGTAAACCCGGGGCATGGGCATGCCCGTCGCGATGGTGAGGTTCTCGACCGTGCGCCACAAACGCGGGTTATCCTGTTCGGTTATCTGGGCGGCACCCGCCATCGCAACAGCGATTTTGTCGGCGTTGTAGTACTGGAACCAGGCGTATAGACCGGCCCCCACCACCGTCGCAATGGTGATGCTCCACGATCCGTCGCCCATGCTGAACGAAATTATCCACCCCAGGGCAGCAACGAGAACGATAAAGAACCCGACGATCAGGATGGTGTTCCGCTTGTTCGCGGCAATCGCACTGTACATCGCGTGTTAGAACTGGACCTTCGGGGGTTCTGCGATGGCGTCGGGGTTTTCCACCTCGAAGAAATCACGCTTCGAGAAGCCCAGCATCCCGGCGAACATGTTGTTGGGGAAGACCAGAATCTTGGTGTTGAACTCGCGGACCCCACCGTTGTAGAAACGACGTGAAGCCTGGATTTTGTTCTCAGTGTCCGTGATGTCGGACTGCAGCTGCTGGAAGTTCCCGTTGGCTTGCAGCTGGGGGTACGCCTCGGCTACGGCAAAAATCGATCGCAACGCCGCCTGCATGTGGCCCTCGGCCGCCGCGGCTTCAGCGGGGTTTCCCGCACTGGTGGTTTCGGCACGAGCCCGGGTTACGTTCTCGAATACTTCCTTCTCGTGCTTCGCATAGCCCTTGACTGTCTCGATGAGGTTCGGCAACAGATCGGCGCGACGCTTCAGTTGAACGGTGATGTCGCTCCACGCCTCGTCCACACGGACGTTAAGCGTGACGAGACCGTTGTAGGTGCTCCAGAGGTAAAGTCCGGCGACAACAACAAGGCCGGCGACGACGAGCAAGACGACGAGTGTAGGTTCCATGTGTTCATGGTAACCACGAAAGGATATGAATTTCCTGTGATTCGCCCACGGCGTATGTTGTGCCCCAACAGGGATTCGAACCCTGACTGTGACGATTTTAAGTCGTCTGCCTCTGCCGGTTGGGCTATTGGGGCGTTGTGTTCAGCCTATCGAGAAAGCACTCAGCGCCCCGAGCGAACTCGAGGCGCTGAGTGACCTAACTACTTGGCTGCGGGCTTCTTTGCTGCAGGCTTTGCAGCAGCCTTCGCGGGCGCCTTAGCTGCGGGCTTCGCAGCAGCCTTCGCGGGAGCCTTTGCGACGGGCTTTGCAGCAGCCTTTGCGGCGGGCTTCGCAGCAGCCTTTGCGGCGGGCTTCGCAGCAGCCTTCGCGGGAGCCTTAGCTGCAGGCTTCGCAGCAGCCTTGGCCGGAGCCTTCTTCGCAGCAGGCTTCGCAGCCGCAGCAGCAGGAGCTGCGGCAGGACGCGATGCGTAGGCTGCGAAGTAGTCACGAGGAGTCTCGCGTGCCGAGATGGTTGCGGTGTCGCGACCCACGAAGAACTGGAGTACCCAGTCACCGAATACGCGAAGCTTGCGCTCCCACATGGGCATTGCCAGACCGTGGTAACCGCGGTGCATGCCCCACGCAAGGAAGCCCTTGACCGAGATCTTGCCCGACTGGAAAACGCCATAGCCGATACCGAGGCCGGCAACAGCGCCGAGGTTCTTGTGGATGTAGTCCACGGGCTCCTCGCCACGCAGGACGGCAACAATGTTCTTCGACAGGCGCTTGGCCTGGCGGACAGCGTGCTGAGCGTTGGGGACACACATGCCACCCACGCCACCACCGGTGAGGTCAGGAACAGCCGAGTTGTCACCAGCAGCCCATGCGCCGTCGACGACCTTGCCGTCTTCGGTCACGATGCGCAGGTCGGCCTGTGCACGAATGCGGCCACGCTCTTCGATGGGGAAGTCGGTGGCGCGAACAACGGGGTTCGCCATAACACCGGCGGTCCAGACGATGAGGTCCGACTCGAAGCTTTCACCGGTCGAGAGTTCGATCTTTCCACCAACAGCGCTCTGCAGCTGGGTGTCGAGGTGAACGGTGGCCTGACGCTCTGCAAGGTTGTTGAGCACCCAATGCGAGGTCTCGAGCGAAACCTCGGGCATGATGCGACCCATTGCCTCGATGAGGTGGAAGTGGGTGTCATCGATGGTGAGGTTGGGGTAGTCCTTCAGCAGCGACGATGCGAGCGAACGCAGTTCGGCGAAGGTCTCGATGCCGGCGAAGCCACCACCGACGACGGTAACGGTCAGCAGGCGGTCACGCTGGGGGCCAGCGGGCAGGTTTGCGGCCTTGGCGAAGTTGTCGATGAGGCGGTCGCGCACGGCAACGGCTTCTTCGATCGACTTCATGCCGATGGCTTCGTCAGCGACACCGGGGATGGGGAAGGTGCGCGATACCGAACCAGCAGCGAGGACGATCTGGTCGTACGCGTAGGTGTATTCGGCGCCAGCGGCAGGCTGGATGGTGGCGGTCTTCTTCTTGTGGTCGACCGACACGACACGACCGGTGACGATGTTGGTCTTCTTCAGGTGGCGACGCAGCGGCACAATGACGTGGCGGGGTTCGATGTTTCCGGCAGCAACTTCGGGGAGGAAGGGCTGGTAGGTCATGTAGGGAAGCGGGTCAACGAGGGTGACCTCTGCTTCGCCGGAACGAAGGTGCTTCTGAAGGGTGAACGCCGTGTAGAAGCCGGCGTAGCCTCCGCCGACGATAAGAATCTTGGGCACGAAAAATACTCCTGTGAGTTTCGAGTGGACACTCTAATTTAGCGTGTTGTGTGGGTCTTT
>CALBMG010000238.1 GCA_937896185.1 uncultured Microbacteriaceae bacterium
TCACAGCATCGGTTGCGTTGGTGAAACGACCGGTCGACTCAATAACGATGTCGACACCCAGTTCGCCCCAAGGGAGGTCGGCAGGATTACGTTCCGCGAGGACCTTGATCTTGTGTCCGTTGACAATGACGTGGTTGTCGTCGTGGCTGACCGTTGCGTCAAGACGACCCGTGATCGAGTCGTACTTGAGGAGGTGTGCCAAAGACTTCGTGTCCGAAAGGTCGTTTACAGCGACGACTTCGAGGTTGCTGCCCTGTGCAAGAGCGGCGCGGAGGTAGTTACGTCCGATACGACCGAAGCCGTTAATACCGATTTTTACGCTCACGTGATTCCTTAGTTATTCGCAGAGATTGCGGTGGTGGAAATAAAAAGACGTGACGGGTGTTAACCCCGCCACGTTGCTACTTAAGAGAGTAGCAAAAGACCGGAGGCCTGTGCACGAGCGACATCGAATCGTTGTGCAACATTTTCCCAGTTCACGATCTTCCAGAACGCGGCAACGTAGTCACCCTTGACGTTCTGGTAGTCGAGGTAGAAAGCGTGCTCCCACATGTCGAGCTGGAGCACGGGGATGGTCGCCTGCGCCATGTTGGCCTGCTGGTCGAACATCTGCTGAATCACGAGGCGCTTGCCCACCGGATCCCACGAGAGCACAGCCCACCCGCTCCCCTGGATTCCCAGAGCGGCGGCGTTGAAGTGTGCGACGAACTTGTCGAACGAACCAAAGAACTCCTCGATAGCTGCAGCGAGCTCGCCGTCGGGGCGTTCCTGCGACTCGGGGGTCAGGTTGGTCCAGAAGACGCTGTGGTTAATGTGACCGCCCAAGTGGAAGGCCAGGTCCTTTTCGAGGCGGTTAATGTTTGCGAAATCACCGTTGTCGCGTGCCTCGGCAAGCTTGTCGAGTGCAGCATTTGCGCCCGCAACATATGCCGCGTGGTGCTTGGAGTGGTGCAGTTCCATGATGCGAGCCGAGATGCTGGGCTCGAGTGCCGCATAGTCGTACTGCAGTTCAGGAAGTGTGTACACAGCCATGAGTGATTCCTTTTCTGTTGGGTGGTTGCTTAAATTTCGGGGTCTACACCGAAGTCGGTTGTCGGCAGCCCATTGTCTTTGGCGTGCTTGTCAGCGAGCGCGAGCAGCCGACGGATTCGACCGGCGACGGCGTCCTTGGTCATGACGGGGTCGGCAAAGTGACCGAGTTCGTCAAGGCTCGCCTCGCGGTGTTCGAGTCGCAAACGTCCGGCATACGCAAGGTGCTCGGGGATGGTGTCGCCGAGAATCTCAAATGCTCGTTCTACCCGGGTGCATGCGGCAACGGCGGCTTGTGCACTTCGGCGCAGGTTTGCGTCGTCAAAGTTGACGAGTCGGTTGGCATTGGCGCGAACCTCGCGACGGTTGCGGACTTCTTGCCAGGTGGTGAGGCTGTTCAGCGCACCGCACACCAAAAGGAACTGGCCGACAGCATCCGCTTCTCGGATCACAACGCGGAACCCACCACGTACGTCCCGAGATTTTGCGGAAATTCCCACCCGACCACAGGCACCCACGAGGGCCATTGCGGCCTCGTTTGTGGGTGCAACAAATTCGATGAACTGTGCACGACCGGGATCAGTCATCGTGCCGCGTGCGAGGAACGCACCACGCAGAACGCCGATGAGTTCGGCGGGATGAGCGGTTGTGAGCTTGTTGGGCAAACCACGAACGGGTCGACGACGCGAATCCAAAAGTCCGGTGTGACGTGCCAGTGTTTCGCCATTGTCGGCGACGCGAACAATGTAGGTTTCGAATTTTTTGGCCGAGGTGGGTCCCGAAATTGCCGCCGCACTGGTAAATCCAAAGTGGCTGTGGACGAGGTTGCGCATGCGGGTGGCCGTCGCCTTGTGATCAAACTCGGCCTCGACAGCGATTTTTCCGGAAATTAGGTGCAATCCACCGGCGAAGCGCAAAGCGGTACTCAATTCAGCGAGGCGAACGGCGGGGTTCGACTCGTCAATTGCGGCGATTTCATCCTTGATGGATGTCGCCAGCTTTTCTTCTGTGTGGCTCATGCTGTCCTATTCACGACCCAGGTCTCGGTGCTTGATAGAGACCGCTACTCCCGGAACAGTGGAGAGCCGGCGTGCGAGTTCTTCCACAATCGAGACACTGCGGTGTTTTCCTCCTGTACAGCCTACCGCGATAGTGGAATGGCGCTTATTTTCCCTTGTATAACCGCGTAACACTGGGGTCAACATGGTGATGAGACCGGCGAGGAATTGTTCAACATCGGGCTGCCCAAGCACAAAAGTTTGGACCTCGGGGTTTAGTCCCGTTTCATGACGAAGGTGCTCGGACCAGAAGGGGTTGGGCAAGAAACGTGCATCGGCAACAAAGTCGGCATCAACAGGCATGCCGTTCTTGAAACCAAACGATTCGATGACGAGTGTGAGATCAGGAATCTCGTCTTCACGGAACGTGTTGTGCACCAAAGTTGTGAGCTGATGAATGTTGAGGTCGGTGGTGTCGAGGACCACGTCGGCCTGGTTCCGCAGCTCAGCGAGGGCAATTCGTTCGGAGGCTATGCCGTCCAAAATCGTTCCGTTGTGTTGCAGAGGGTGTGGGCGCCGCACGGATTCAAAGCGACGGACGAGTGCGGCATCTGTTGCATCAAGAAACACCAAACGTACGGGAAGGGTAGCTTTGAGTTTTTCGATTTCTTCCGAGACCCGAGCAAAGCTATCGCCGCCGCGCACATCAACAACAATTGCCAAACGATTCATGGTCGATCCGGGGTATGTCGCCAAGTCAACGAGGGACGAGAGCAGTTCGGGGGGAAGGTTATCAATGACGCGCCAGCCGCGGTCTTCGAGCGCATGTGCTGCCGTCGAACGACCCGCACCGGACATGCCTGTCACAATCGTTATGTGGGCGTGTTGTGTCTCACTCATCATCTGTAGATTACCTATTTTCCTTGTCGCGAGCCAGTGCAGCGACAATACGCTCGGCCAGAGCGGGGCCAATCCCCGGTACTCGTGCGACCTCGTCCACCGTTGCCGCGCGCAGTGCTGTTGGGCTACCGAATGATGTCAGCAATTCTCGGACGCGTCGTTCGCCCAAGCCCGGAATATCGTGCAGTGCGGTGGTAAGAACACGTTTGCGTTTTGTGGTCTGATACCTCAGCGCAAATCGGTGAGATTCGTCACGTGCACGTTGGACAAGAAAGAGAGCTTCGCTGGAACGGCCGAGAATCACGGGGTAATCGTTGTGCGGCAGCCATAACTCCTCTAACCGTTTTGCAATTCCGCAGACCGTAAGTCCTGTGATGCCGGAATCACGAACTGCGCGGTCGGCAGCAGCAACCTGAGGCTGGCCGCCGTCGATCAGCAACATTGTTGTCGGATACCGCATCGACGGCAATTCGTCGGCCAATTTGGCCAGACGACGAGACACCAACTGATACATCGCGTCGGTGTCGTCAGTGGCATTCGCGATGGCGAAATGACGATACGCGTCTTTCAGCGGAAGACCCTCTTCGAAGACGATATGAGAACCGACGATGTCAGTTCCACCGAGGTGCGAGACGTCAAAACACTCAAAACGCAGTGGAGCCTGACGCATACCGATGGCGTCGCGAAGATCTTCGAGAGCTTGCGAACGCGCCGTGAAGTCAACGGAACGTTTCAGCTGGTATTCCGCCAAGTTGAGGGTTGCGTTCTTGTTGACGGACTCTAACAGTGTGGCACGGTCACCGCGCTGTGGGGTCGACAGCTTTACCCCGTTGCGGTGACCAGCAGCCCGCCGTTTGTC
>CALBMG010000239.1 GCA_937896185.1 uncultured Microbacteriaceae bacterium
GCAAGTCGGCCGCTAGCTCGGGCAATTTCCAGAATTGGTGTTGCAATTGCGTTCCACACCAAATCAGAAACAAGGTAGCCACCAATAGCCCCAGCTGCAATGGCAGCAGCTGCAACGAAAAGTCTTTTCCGAAACTCGACGAGGTGTTCGCCTAACGACATCCGGCCGTCAGCGTTGCGCGATCGCGCCACAATTACTTCTTGGGCGCGATTTCCGCCGAAGCAGAGTCGTCAGCGTCGGGCACGTCCTTGTTCTTCATTTCGTTTTTGAAAATGTTCAGAGACTGACCGAGGCTCTTTGCGAGACCGGGAAGCTTAGGAGCACCGAAAATCAACAGAATAATTACGATAACAATCGCTGCGTGCGCTCCATTGAGGTTGTCCCACATGAGTGACTCCTTTGCCTTTGTGCTTTTATTCTACTTTGTCTCCGCCATTTCGGCGTAACGGTTCAGCGCACTGCGGGCTCGACGTGTTACCTCCGAGCGAGCGTCGTGGTTGTCAACGATTTTCACAGTGCCAGGCAGTCCCATCACGAGTCGTACAAGTCTGCCCTGGTGCACAAATGGAATCCTGACAGTGGCGGAGTCGCCGGAAATAATCGCCGATTCACCGGCGGGAATGTAATCGGTGATCAGGGGGACAGCGGAGGCGGCGAGGGAAAGTGTGGCCACAACGTCGTCGTCGGTGCGCTCAAACAGATTTTCGTTCAAACTGAACGGGCTTACCAGAGTGTCATCAACGGGTGTCGTGAGAACTTCGAGATCAGAAATTCGGGTGACATCAAAAGTGCGAACCTGCGACGACTTGTAACACCAAGCCTTCACATACATTGCGTTGTCCTCGGTATGAATCAAGTAGGGATCCGCTTCGCGATGCGAAATTTCGCCCCGCTTGTTGACGTACGCAAATCGGACACGAAAGTGACCCTGTGCACCAAATAACGAGCGTACGATTTCGGTGTCGAGCGACACATCAATTTCCATGTGATCGTTGAGTGTGTTGTGGGTGCCGCCCAATTTGTCCACCAACGAAACATATTCGGGAAGGTTTCGATACAACGGGTGGGTTCCCAATATTTTGAGTCCTGCAAGCAGAGTGGCACGGTGCCGAGAGGAAAAATTCACGGGCTTCGTGAGTACATCGGCAACAACAACCTGGATGATGCCCTCTGATTCCAGCAGACTCCAGTCGATATCAAAAATGTCGTGTTGTAATCCCTTCGAGGCCTCCCCCGATGCACCAGCGCAGCCGACTGTCGTGATTGCGGTAAGAACCTTTTGTGGCGTTGTGCCATAGGTTTCCGCTGCTTCTGTTACGGTGACGCGGCCTCCGTGCTGAAACAGGTAGGCCGAAATCCAGGTGAACAATTCGAGCCTGTCGCGCGCGGAATCACCCGTTGGTCTAGCCATGTTGAGCCTCCAAAACGGTGAGACGTTCAATAACCGCATTTCGTAAAGTTGGGGGGCTCAGTACAACGGCTTCATCCGCGAATGCACACAGTTCGTCGGCAAAAATTGCCTCATCAACGTAGTGAACCACGAGGTTCCCGTGGGCGTCGTGGTCTGTGCCCCTGCGATTGAGAAGAACGATTTCAGCCTCAGAACCCGGGACAACGGTGACTACACCTGCGGTCTGGTCCCAGAGTTCGTGCAGCTCGCTAAGCGCAGTAGAAATTTGAACCTGATGGACGTCCATGAGCAGTGGGCCAGCAGCCGCTGGCAACGACACCATCCGCTGCAACAGAAAATTCCGAGTAGCTCCCCGTTCGTGGTCGAAACCATGAAGCATCCAATGACCCTCGAATTGGACAAGACCGATGCCCGAGACCTTACGAGTTTCTGCTCGCAGGCCGCCGGGTTTGAGGTACAGAAAAGATGCTGCTTTGCCCTGTTCCATGAGTTCCGTGAGAACAGGAAACGCGGGATCGTGTGTCGTGACTCGGGGCGCGTACCCCAAAAATTCTCCGCTTGCAGGCACGTCGAGTGCGGCAATTCGACGAACTGAAGCACGGGCATCGTCCGAAAGACTTGATTGATGCCAGATAGCCGACGCATTGTTGAGTATGTTCACCTCGGTTGAAGTGAAGTTGTCGATTCCGTATTCGTCGGGACGAATGTAGTACCGGATATCTGCAGGATTCTCGGCGCCATTGTCCGAAAGAGGAAAACCTACGGAACGGATAGTTTCCTTGTCGCGCTCAAACACTTTTTCTAATGCTTCGGATGAGCCCTGTGTGGAAAATGTTTCACGGTAGCCGCGAACATTCCGAAAGATTTCGGCCTTATTCATGCCCGCTGATGTGCTGAGTAATGCCATCACGAGGCACAGATATCTCTCTTCGGGACTGACTTTCGAGTCAAACCGGATAACAGAATCCTGAGGTGCAGACATGACTTAACTGTAATCGGCGACCGCTCCCGAATGCAGTCACCGCGCGGAAATTATGTCGTCTCGCGCAGAGTCTGCTGAGCAAGTTCCGTAGCGTTACGTGCAGCCTTGCGCAACCGCTTGTCCGACGGGGTCCTGTCCCCCACTGAACCCGGTGTCCACGCCTCGATGTCCGCGTCAGCGAACTCTGGCTTGTTCTTGCGCTGAGGCACAGGAAGAACAGCCCCCGGCGCGAGTCGTCGTGAAATAGTGAGAAAACCAGTGTGGGCGATCATTCGATGATCGGGGCGCACCGCCAAGCCCTCGACATGCCATGTGCGAACCAAAGTTTCGGAACATTGAGCGTCCGCATAGTCACCGCGTGCACGCAGTGCCTCGACCACTCGGGACATCTGGGTGACCGTTGCGATGTAACACACCAGCACACCGCCGGGCGCCAGTGCTTCCGTGACAGCGTCCAAACATTCCCACGGTGCCAACATGTCCAACACAACACGGTCGATGGATCCTGGTTCGACCGCACGGGGAAGTTCCTCGGCCAGATCGCCCAAGACAATGCGATGGTTCTCCGGAGCACCACCGAACTGGGCTGCGATGTTACCTGCAGCAATCTCGGCAAACTCTTCGCGACGTTCGAAGGAAATCAGCTCACCCTCGGAACCCACGGCACGAAGCAAAGACATCGACAGTGCGCCGCTTCCGACACCTGCCTCTACAACGCGGGCACCCGGATAAATATCTGCAAACGCCACAATTTGACCTGCGTCCTTGGGATAGACGATTGCGGCACCGCGAGGCATCGACATTGCAAAGTCAGCCAGCAATGGACGAAGCGCGAGGTACTCAATCCCGAACGAGTTCGAGATAACACTGCCCTCGGGCAATCCCAGAATGTCGGAGTGCAACAAGACGCCACGGTGTGAATGGAACCCGCCGTCCTCGGTGAGTGTCATTGTGACCTTGCGCCCCTTGGCGTCAGTCAATTGGACACGATCTCCTAAAACAAAAGGACCTCGAACATGGTGAACGGTCATTAACGGCCCTTTCTGCGGAAATGAACAGCGGCAATATCGTCGAGACCGCGACCTACCAATGAGTGCCACAGCTCGTAATTTTCGGGACTTTCCGGAAGAGGGGCGTGTAACGGTACTGCGATGGTGGTCGCCCCACTTGCAACAGCGCTGCTTGTTCCGGGGACAGAGTCCTCGAAAGCCACACAGTCCTTAATATCGACCGAAACGGAACGAGCACCAGCCAAGTACGGCTCGGGGTGTGGCTTTGAATGAGTGACCTCATCACCTGTAATCGATGCAGTAAAAAATCCACATTCATCAACCACAATCTGAGCCAGAGATCTGTAGCTCATCGTGACGAGGACCTGTGGGATTCCCGCACCCTGTACAGACTGCAAAATATCGCGTGCACCGGGACGCCACGGAATATGTGCGCGCAACTGAACCTCAACCGATGCCACTAGCCGCTCCACAATTTCTTCGGGAGTCAGTTCGATGCCCCGGGCCTGAAGATAACGTCCTGAATCTAGAAGTCCTTTTCCCACAAGGCTCAAACCGTCAACATCGGTCCATTCGACCCCGAACTCGAGTGCCAGTTCACGTTCGGCATCAATCCACGCAGGTTCGGAATCAATCAATGTTCCGTCAAGGTCCCAGAGGACAGCGGAAGGGAAAAGTGCGCTCACAATCATCGAGTCTAGGGTGTCACCCCTGACTTCGCTCTCAGAGGAATAGGGTTGCAGTGGAGGTAACAATGTCGATTTTTTCGATCACGTCGGGTCGACCACTTATCGTCGCATTCGAGGGATGGAACGATGCTGGCGAAGCCGCAAGCACCGCTGTCAAGGCGGTCATAGATCGTTTCGACCTTGTACAAGGCTTCTCTGTCGAAACCGAGCTCTACTACGATTACCAACTCGTGCGGCCCACCATCGAATTCACAACCGACGATGAACGCAGAATTCATTGGCCAACTGCAAGCCTGTTTGTCCCCGCCGATCTCGCAACAAACGTCACAGTTCTGTTGGGCACTGAACCGTCTCGTTCGTGGCCTACGTTTGCTGCAACTTTCTTAGATGAGGCATTGGCTGCTGACATCACGGGAATCATCGTCGTGGGCAGCATGCTCGCCGATGTGCCGCATTCACGACCTATCGAGGTCACCTGCACGAGTGACAATTCCGAGGTTCGTGCTCTTCTGAACTGTGAACGATCACAATACGAGGGACCCATCGGCATTCCAACTGTGTTTGCTCAGTTTGCTGAACAAGTAGGCATTCCTGCTGTTGCGGTGTGGGCGTCAGTTCCCCATTACGTGCATAACTCGCCGTCCCCCAAGGTGGCGCGCGCCTTGATGGGAAAAATTATGGAGATCACGGGCATCACAATCGACACCGCGGAAATTGATGCAGAGTCTGTCACGTGGGAAAAAGGTGTCAACGAGATGATTTCCGGCGATGAGGACCTCTCGGAATACATCGGGCAGTTGGAGGAAAAACGTGACGCAGAAACTTCGGCCGAGGCTAGTGGCGATGCACTTGCGGAAGAATTCGAGAAATACCTGCGCGACTCCGGAGAAAACCCCGGTAACTAGACGCTGTCGGTAATAAATCCGTTGGAAAGTGCAATAAGCAGTGCACCACCCACCGCAATTCGCCAGATTATGAAGGGCATGAACGAACCCTTTTCTAGAAAGCGCATAAGAAATGCGATTACTGCCCAACCGACGCCAAATGCAACGACAGTGGCGGCAAGCGTTTCTACCCCCGTGAAATTATTCGTTGGCTCACTGATCGCGTGGAAAAGTTCATAGAGTCCGCTCGCGAGTACCGCAGGAATTGCCAGAAGGAAGGCAAATCGTGCTGCAGCCTGTCTGGTGTAGCCCAGAGCAAGACCCATGGAAATAGTTGCTCCGGAACGCGAGACACCGGGAATCAAGGCCATTGCCTGGGCAAGACCGAGAATAAGGCCGTGTGGGGTGCTCATTGACCGAATGTCGCGGAGCTTCTGACCTGCATAGTCCGCAATCCACAGGATGACACCAAAGACCACCAACACCGTCCCCACGACCCACAACGAGCGGAACGTGGAGCGAATATCGTCCTGAAACAGAAGGCCGAGAACGGCAATGGGAATGGTTCCCACGATGATGTACCACCCCAGTCGCGCGTCGGCTCGATCGTCTGCGGACAACCGGGAGAAACCTGTACCACGCCGTGCGAAAACTGAAGCCCACCAGACTTTAATAATCCGTACGATGTCACCAGAAAAATAGAGAAGGACTGCGAGCTCTGTTCCAATTTGGGTAATTGCCGTGAAAGTAGCGCCGGGATCCTCCCCCGAGGGCAGAAAGAGGCCAGCTATACGAAGGTGTGCAGAGGACGATATTGGCAGAAATTCAGTCAACCCTTGGACTAGCCCAAGGATCAACGCCTCAGCTAATTTGTCCAGACCAAAAAAGTTCATTGTCACGGTTTCTGTGTCACGTACACGACCAAATGGGCCGTATCTGTCATGTTAAACCACTGAGTGGTTTTTACTCTGGCAAACATCGTGCTAATGTCGTACACGTTGCTACACAACACCTGCGCGGGTGGCGGAATGGCAGACGCGCTAGCTTGAGGTGCTAGTGCCCGTAAGGGCGTGGGGGTTCAAGTCCCCCTTCGCGCACAGATTGGCCCCTAACTTCGGTTAGGGGCCTTCGTGTTTATTGCTGTTCCGAAAGCGCATACAGAGCCACCGCACTTGCCGCTGCCACGTTGAGCGAATCAATTCCGTGTTGCATGGGGATCATTACTGTTCTGTCGCAACGATTGATTGTTGACGGGGAAAGGCCGTGTCCTTCGGTTCCCATCACAATTGCAATCCTGTCGTGACGCTCTGCCACGAGTTGCCGAAGAGTGATTGCTGATTCATCCAAAGCCAGAGCAGCGACGGTGAAACCCAGTGCCTTAAGTTCGCCTATTGCATGAGGCCACTCTGTGATACGAGTCCACGGCACCTGAAATACAGTGCCCATTGATACTCGGACGCTGCGACGATACAACGGATCAGCGCATTCAGGCGACACAATCACGGCATCGGCGCCCAGCGCGGCCACACTGCGGAAAATTGCGCCCACATTCGTGTGATCGACAATGTTCTCGAGAACAACGACCCGAGTTGCATTACGCACGACCGACTCAAGGGTCGGCATCACGGGACGCTGGATGCTTGCGATGACTCCACGGTGTACGTCGAACCCTGTTATCGATTCGATGTGTTCGGCCGAGCCAACATAAACGGGCACATCATAAGCTGACAACATCGGCTCTATTTGGTCTAACCATTTTTCTTGTGTGATAACAGCACGAGGAGCGTGACCTGCAGCGAGTGCTCGGGTCAAGACCTTGAAAGATTCTGCGAGGTACATCCCCCGTTCGGGTTCCAATTTCCTGCGTAACGCGACATCCGTGAGGTGGAGAAAGTCGTCGAGTTCCCCCATGGAAACATCGGACATTTCAATTCTGTGCACGCCGCACCTCCCCCGTTAAGACTAGTCACCGAAAAACAGCTGTACGCCTAGAATCTGACTGTGACATATTTTTCACTGGTCAGACACGGCGAGACCGATTGGAACAAGGCCGGTCGAATTCAGGGGTCCACCGACATCCCGCTCAACGAACTGGGACGACAGCAGGCGCAGGAAACCGGTCGTAAACTCGCGCGGTATCACTGGGATCTCGTTATTTGCAGCCCACTCAGTCGGGCCCTGGAAACAGCGACAATCATCTCGAACGAAATTGGGCACCCTGCACCATTGATTGAGCCTTCGATAGTCGAACGCAACTATGGTGACGCCGAAGGTCTCACGGGTTCGGAGCTAGAGGCTCGATTCCCAGGCGACACTGTGGTTCCGGGACGAGAATCAAAGGAAGAGGTGTTTGAACGTGTGT
>CALBMG010000240.1 GCA_937896185.1 uncultured Microbacteriaceae bacterium
AGCGGGGTTGGTAATCTGCCATTTTTTAATCCTTGCGTGCAGCACCGAGGTAGGTGTCAATCACGCGGCTGTCTTGGGCCAGCTCGGAGGCAGGGCCGTGCAGGCTGACTTCACCCATTTCCAGCACGTAACCGTAATCAGCCACCGCCAAGGCAGCGCGGGCATTTTGTTCGACCAACACAATGGTCACGCCAGTTCGGCGAAGCGTTTCGATGATCGAAAAAATCTCTTTCACGATCAAAGGAGCCAAGCCGAGGCTGGGTTCGTCCAGCATCAACACATCGGGGTTGGACATCAGCGAGCGACCCACCGCCAGCATTTGCCGTTCACCGCCCGACAGCGTGCCCGACAACTGCAAGCGGCGCTCTTTTAAGCGTGGAAACAGGTCGTACACATCGTCGATGCGTTTGCGCCATTGGCGGTTGCCCAGACGCATTTGGCGAAAGCCACCGAGTTCTAAGTTGTCTTCCACCGTCATGGTGCCAAACAGTTCACGTTTTTCGGGCACCAAGGCGATGCCCATCATCACGCGTTCTTCGAGCGTGAAGGCGCTGATGTCTTCGCCACGGTAGAACATTTGTCCGCGTGTGGGCAGCAAGCCCATGAGGGTGTTGAGCAGCGTAGTTTTGCCGGCACCGGTCGCTCCGGTGATGAGCATGCTGGTTCCCGACGCGATCAAAGACCGCAATCTCGGCTCTATCGGGTTACCCTCGGCGTCGACAAACCCGGCCCACCCAACAGCTCCGGGTAAATGGAATCGCAGTGACAGCGCGGGGCCGGGTCCGACCAACGGCGGCAGCACTGCACTGACCCGCATCCCGGTATTCACGGACCCTTCGCCGATGGGGTGTGCGTCATCGACCGATCTGCCCGCTGCGGCCAGCAACATCGAGGCGACCTGTCGCACAACCGCGGGCGGCAGCGACGATATCGCGGCGCGCACCACCCCTTTTCCCGAATCGTGCCACACCGTGCCGTCGGGGTTGACGAGAATATCGCGTGTGGTTGGGCCGATTAGCGCAGCCAGCGGGCCCATGGCGTAGTGCAGGTCGCGGGGATTCGTCACCGTCAAATGCTGACATCGGTCCGGCCCGCGCGAACAACATCTCGCACGCCTTGGGGAAATTTCACCCAAAGTCGCCCGTGTGGATAGCCCCATCACAGCACGCGGTTTAGACTGGCGAATACCCCCAGGGGTTCACTTATTCACGACACTGATCAAGGACGATAAATGTCGAACACAATTGACAGTCTTCTGCACGAAGACCGCCACTTCTCCCCCTCTGCAGAGTTCTCGGCCAACGCCATCGCACAGCCAGAAATCTATGACCGCGCCCGCGCCGACCGCCTCGAATTTTGGGCCGAACAGGCACGCGAACTGCACTGGCACACACCATTCACCGAGACGCTCGACTGGTCAAACGCTCCTTTCGCGCGCTGGTTTGGTGACGGCAAGCTCAACGTCGCCTACAACTGCCTCGACCGCCACGTGCTCGCCGGCAACGGCGACCGCGTCGCACTGCACTTCGAAGGCGAACCGGGCGACACCCGCACCATCACGTACGCCGAACTGACCGCAGAGGTCAAGAAGGCCGCAAACATGCTGGCCAGCCTCGGCGTCGTCCAGGGTGACCGCATTGCCATCTATATGCCCGTCATCCCCGAGACCGTAATCGCCATGCTGGCGTGTGCGCGCCTCGGCGCAATCCACTCGGTCATCTTTGGTGGTTTCAGCGCCGAAAGCCTGCGCCAGCGCATCGACGACGCCGGAGCCAAACTGGTCATCACCGCCGACGGCGGATACCGCAAGGGTGCGGTATTCCCCCTGAAGCCTGCGGTGGACGAAGCCGTAAACGGCGCCCAGAGCGTGGAACACGTCGTCGTGGTCAAGCGCGGCGGCAACGACGTCACATGGAACGAACGCGACATCTGGTGGCACGACGCCATCGCACCGATGGAGGCCGACCACGTCGCCGAAGGCTTCGAATCCGAAAACCCGCTGTTCATCCTGTACACCTCGGGAACCACCGGCAACCCCAAGGGCATCCTGCACACCAGCGGCGGCTATCTGACCCAGGCGTCGTTCACTCACCGCAACGTGTTCGACCTTCACCCCGAAACCGATGTGTACTGGTGCACCGCCGATGTGGGCTGGATTACCGGTCACTCGTATGTGGCCTACGGCCCCCTCGCGAACGGCGCCACCCAGGTGCTGTACGAAGGCACCCCCGACTTCCCCGAGCCCGGCCGCTGGTGGGACATCATCGAGAAATACAAGGTGTCGATTTTTTACACCGCTCCGACCGCGATTCGTTCGTTCATGAAGACGGGCCGCGAGATCCCCCAGGCCCGCGACCTGTCGTCGCTGCGCGTGCTGGGTTCGGTGGGTGAACCCATCAACCCCGAGGCGTGGATGTGGTACCGCGAGGTAATCGGTGGAAACCGCTGCCCTATCGTGGACACGTGGTGGCAAACCGAGACTGGTGCCATCATGATTTCAGCCCTTCCCGGAGTCACGACAACCAAGCCTGGATCAGCGCAGGTTCCGATTCCCGGTATCGCAATCGATGTCGTCACCGAGGACGGCGTGCATGTGGGACCCGAGGCGGGCGGCCTTTTGGTTGTCAACGAGCCATGGCCGTCGATGCTGCGCGGCATCTGGGGTGACCCCGAACGCTACAAAGACACGTACTGGGACAAGTTCGGCGACAAGTACTTCGCCGGCGATGGTGCACACCTCGACGCCGATGGTGACGTGTGGTTGTTGGGCCGTGTCGATGACGTCATGAACGTGTCGGGTCACCGACTGTCCACCATGGAAATCGAGTCGGCGCTGGTGTCCAACCACCACGTGGCCGAATCCGCGGTCATCGGCGCAAGTGACGAGACCACCGGTCAGGCCGTGGTTGCGTTCGTGATCCTGAAGCGCCGCGCGAAAGAGGAACTCACTCACGAGGAAGCCATCAAGGAACTCCGCGCGCACGTGACCAAGGAGATTGGTGCGATTGCACGACCTCGGGACATCTACATTGTTGAGGAACTGCCCAAGACCCGTTCGGGCAAGATCATGCGACGACTGCTGCGTGACATCGCCGAGGGCCGCGACCTTGGCGACACTTCGACCCTGACCGACGTCAACGTGGTCCTGCAGATCGACAAGCAGGTCCCCTAACTCCGTAACTACTGAGTGCCGGAAGCCACAGGCTTCCGGCACTCAGTATTTTCAGCTCTTACCGAACCGTTCGGGATTTACGCGAACTCCACAATCAGTTCGAGCTCTACCGGTGCGTCCAGGGGAAGAACGGGCACGCCCACAGCACTGCGAGCGTGAACGCCAGCCTCCCCGAAAATTTCCTTCAGCGTGTTGCTGGCGCCGTTCGCAACGGCGGGCTGGCCAGTGAAATCGGGGGTGGAGGACACGAAGACAACCAGCTTGACGACCTTGGTGATGCGATCGAGCGAACCAATCTCGGCCTTCACCGCGGCGAGCGCGTTGAGTACGGCAGTGCGGGCATAGCCGGCGGCGTCCTCAGCAGCAACCTCCCCGCCCACCTTGCCGGTCGCAGGCAAAACGCCTGCCGTGGTGGGCAACTGTCCCGAGGTGAAAACGAGCGAGCCGCTCACAGTGGCGGGCACATACGAGGCAACGGGCTTCGCGACCTCGGGAAGAGTGATGCCGAGTTCTGACAGTCGAGCGTCAATGCTCATGATGGAATCCAATCTGGTTATGCGGACAGCGGGCGCTTCATGAATGCGATGAGTCCGCCCTCGGAATTGGTCACAACCTGAACCAGTTCCCAACCCTCGTCACCCCAGTTGTTGAGGATGGCGGTTTCGTTGTGGATTACCAGCGGTGTTGTGGCGTATTCCCAGTTCGTCATAGGGGACTCCAATCGGATTTTTATACATGACTTGGTAACCTGATTCTATGGTTGAAAACCCTCTCACACGATTTATCGGCAGGTCCAGCTCATGGCTCGGACTGGGTGTGCTGGGCGGTATCGCCGGTGTCCTCGTCACCGCCATGTTGACCCCTATCCTGGCGGTCGGTGGTATCACACTCGCGAACACCATTGGAATCTTTGACGCCTTGCCGGAATACGTTGAGGTGGGCCGTCAAGCCCAAAAGAACACCATCTGGGTTCAGAAAACGGCAAACCCCGAGGATGGCTACAAAAAAATTGCCGAGGTGTACTGGCAAAACCGTGAAGAAGTTGCGGACAACCAGGTCAGCCAATATTTGAAGGATGCCGCAGTCGCCGGTGAAGACCGCCGTTTCTTCAGCCACAAAGGCGTCGACGTACAGTCGATTGTCCGCGCCGCAATCGGCAACGTCACCAGCGGTGGAATCACCTCCGGTGGCTCGACTCTGACCATGCAGCTGGTGAAGAACATCTTTGTACAGCGCGCGGAAGCACTGACCGACCCCGAGGCGCGCGACGCCGCATACGCCGAAGCCACCGCCTCGAGCCCCACCCGCAAGCTGAAGGAAATGAAGCTGGCTATCGGCCTCGAGAAGCGTTACACCAAGGACGAAATCCTGTTGGCGTACCTCAATATTTCGCCATTCGGACGCAACACCTATGGCGTGCAGTCCGCCGCTCACCTGTACTTCGGCAAGGATGCCGCCGACGTGTCGCTGGCCGAAGCCGCTTCGCTGATCGCCATCGTGCAGTACCCCGAACTGCGCAACCTGGGCAACCCCGACAACTACGCCGACAACCAGGCTCGTCGTGATGTAATCCTCGGCGCCATGCTCGAGGAAGGTTTCGTCACCCAGACCGAATACGCCGAGGCCGTTGCCACCCCCGTTGACGAAGAATTTGTGACCCTGACCCAGCCCACCAGCGGATGCATTGCGGCCGACAAGTACACCCGCTACTTCTGTGACTACGTGGTCAAGAGCGTCGGCGATTTCGAATCGCTGGGCGCCACCGAGGAACAGCGCATCGACAACTGGCGCGTGGGCGGGTACTCGCTGTACACGACACTGAACTACAAGCTGCAGAAGATCGCCCAGACCAACGTCTGGAAGGTCCCCCGTGATGACCCCCGCGCCAACATCGGTAGCGTCTCGGACAGCATCGAGGTGGGCACCGGACGCGTGCTGACCATGGCCCAGAACACACTGTTCGATGACAGTGCCGAAGGTGGCGGGGCCGGCTACACCGCCGTGAACTTCTCGACCGACCGCAAATACGGCGGATCGAGCGGGTTCAACACCGGTTCGACCTACAAGGTGTTCGCACTGATTGCCTGGCTGCAGTCAGGTCGTGGCCTGAACGAGGTCGTTGACGCCTCGGAATTTGAAAAGAACCAGGCACTGTACGCCGACAGCTGTCAAGACGGTGGCGGGCCTTGGGGTGGCATCTGGAAGTTCAAGAACGACTCGGCCGCCAAACCCGCAATCACCGTCATGGAGGCTGTTCGCAGCTCGGTGAACTCGGCATTTGCATCGATTGCCGAACAGCTCGACCAGTGCGCAATTCGAGGCGCCGCCGAATCACTCGGCGTACACCGCGCCGACGGCGAACCCCTGAAAACCAACCCGGCCGCCGTGCTGGGAACCAACGAGCTGGCCCCCATCACCCTCGCGGCAGCGTGGGCGGGAATCGCCAACAACGGTATCTTCTGTGCACCGATCGTTCTCGACCACGCCACCACCAGTGACGGCGGTGAAATCGCTGGTCAAGAGCCACGATGCAACCAGGCCATCGACCCTGAAGTCGCTGCCGCAGCAGCCAAGGCCATGGCCGGCGTAATGAACGGCGGAACGGGTAACGCATCGAACCCCGGCGGTCAGCCGATTATCGGTAAAACCGGTACCGCTGACTCGTCAGTCCAGACCTGGATTGTGGTCAGCACCAAGAAGGTTGCCACCGCGACCTGGGTGGGTAACATCGTCGGCAAGTTCCCGATGCGTGGTTACCCCAACGGCGCCAGCTTCCGTCACCAAATCACCCGCGCGATCATGGCCTCGGCTAACGCAATGTACGGCGGCGGTGCGTTCACCGAACCGCCCTCGCGCCTGCTCGTCGGTGGCGGCGTGAAACTGCCCACACTGAAGGGACTGACCACCGAGGAAGCCACCGCGCTGCTCGAAGGACTCGGTTTCGAAGTCGAACTGGCCCGCACTGTGGACAGTGACCTGCCCGAGGGTGCCGTTGTTCGCACCAACCCCGAAGAGGGCTTGCTGTTGGCGAAGGGCATGACCATCAAACTGATTGTGTCCCGTGGCAACCAGGCGATCGTGCCGAATGTGTCGGATCGCACATTCAGCGAAGCTCAAGCCACCACAGCACTGCACGGACTTGGCTTCAACAACCTCAACGTGGTGTGCACGCCCAGCGTCTCGGGTTCCGCCCCCGCGTTCGGGACCGTTGTTGCCCAGAACCCTGCCGCCGGTGTCTCGATGTTCTTCACACGTCAGATCACGTTGACCGTCTATCGCGAAACCTGTTAACGATGTCAGCCCGATCGGTATTCACCGGCATTGCCACCGTCGCCGCAGCGGCAGTGGCATACGGCGTGCTGATCGAACGGAACATGTTCGGTGTCCGCACCGAAGCCTGTGATGTGCTGCCCGCTGCGGGCAACCCCATCACCGTGTTACACATCAGCGACCTGCACCTGGCACCATGGCAACGCCACAAGATTGAGTGGGTTCGGTCGCTCGCCAACACAGGACCTGACCTCATCATCGTTACCGGTGATTCGCTGGGTCACCGAGATGCCCTGCCCGCGTTGCGCCAAGCCCTCGCCCCCTTTGCCGGAATCCCTGGAGTGTACGTTCACGGGTCAAACGACTACTTTGGCCCGCACATCCCGAACCCCGCCACCTACCTGTGGCGACCCTCGGAACTCGATGAATCCCGCGAACAATTAGATACCGCTGGGCTCGAGGCCCTGTACCACGAGCTGGGTTGGGTCGGACTGAACAATGCGGCAACCCGCCTGAACGTCGGCGGCAACCGGCTGCTGCTCGTCGGCACCGACGACCCCCACATTGGACGCGACCGACTCGACCTGGCCACGGCTGCTGTCGAGGAACAGCTGGAAGCAGGCGAACCCGTTGACACCGTGATTGGGGTCACTCACGCCCCATACACCCGCGTGCTCAACACGTTGACAACCCTGGGTGCCGACGTGATTTTCGCAGGCCACACCCACGGCGGACAGTTATGCGTCCCCGGCGTCGGGGCGTTGACCACCAACAGCGATCTGCCCGTTTCGCTGGCGCGCGGATTGGCGGTCTGGAACCACGAAAGCCGCAGCAGTTACCTCAACGTTTCCGCCGGATTGGGTACATCGATTTACGCACCCATGCGGTTCGCGTGCCCACCCGAGGCTATTCTGTTGTCCCTCGGCACAGACGACATCGGGTAGTCTTTATCTGAGCCTTCGGGCTTGCGGGGTATGGCGCAGCTTGGTAGCGCGCGTCGTTCGGGACGACGAGGTCGCAGGTTCAAATCCTGTTACCCCGACAAGGAAGAGAGACCACCACTGGTGGTCTCTCTTCCTTTATGCGGGTTTAGCAGGCGGGGCCCACCGGCTAACAATGCATTTACTCAATTGCTATTCGCACGCCAGCGGCCGCAAGCTCGCTGAGTGCGGCAATGCTGCTGGCGGGCGAAACGCCCACGCAAAGAACTGCTTTCACGGTCACGTCCAGACCGGCGGCGACCGCGTCAAGCGCAGAAGCCCGAACGCAGTAGTCAGTCGCGATCCCGACGACGTCGAGTGCGGTCACGTCGTGCTGGGCCAGAATTTGCGCAATGCCAAGCCCGTCGGCTGTGATGCCTTCGAACGCCGAATACGCGGGAATGCCCTGCCCTTTGAGGAGATGGACATCGATGACGTCGTTGTCCAGCGCCGAGTGGTACTCCGCGCCGGGCGTCCCGGCAACACAGTGCCTGGGCCACGAGTCGACCCAGTCGGGCTCAGCGGCAAAATGTCCACCGTTGTCGCCGTCGGGGTCGTGCCAATCGCGCGAGGCCACGATCACCGAATAGTCGCCTCGGTGTTCGTGCGCAAAAGTTGAGATGCGTCCGGCGATGGCCGCCCCGCCCTCGCACGCGAGCGCCCCACCTTCGGTGAAGTCGTTCTGAACGTCAACGATGAGAAGTGCGCGCGTCACGGTCGGGCCTAATAGGAAGCGAGGTTGTTGCCACAGGTGTAGGCGCCAGCAAACACATTGTCGATTG
>CALBMG010000241.1 GCA_937896185.1 uncultured Microbacteriaceae bacterium
TGGCGTACGAAACCGAGTGCAGTCCGACCTCGGCAATCAGCGCGTTTTCCAGCGCCCCGTGGACATCCTCGTCTTCATCACGAGCACTCAATTCGCCCGACACGACCCTGGCGCGCATGCGCTCGAGGCCCTGCAACATGTCGGCATACTCGGAGTCCGTCAAGTAACCCGCCGCGTTCAACGCTGCAGCGTGCGCGGTCGAGCCCGCAATGTCATACGTCGCAAGACGCCAGTCGAAGTGCGTCGACTTGGACAACCGCGCGAGCTCAGGGCTGGGGCCGCTGGCGAAACGAGCACCCCAGAGTGCGCCGTCGTTGGTTTCACCCACAGTGTTGTGCGACATGAGTTACTTCCCCTCGGTCAAAACGAAATGCATCAGAGCCTTTTGCGCGTGCAAACGGTTCTCGGCCTCATCCCAAATGACACTCTGTGGGCCATCGATTACCTCGGCGTCCACCTCGTATCCACGGTACGCGGGAAGGCAGTGCATGAAAAGCGCGGCGGGATCGGCGACAGACATGAGTGCGGGGCTGACACGGTAACCGCTGAAATTGCGCAGGCGTTCGGCCTTTTCGTCTTCCTTGCCCATCGAAATCCAGGTGTCGGTCACCACAATGTCAGCGCACGTTGCGGCGAGAGTGACATTGTCACCCACCCACACAGAGCCACCGGTCTCGGCAGCAATCTCGTGAGCCTTCGCAACGACTGCAGCATCGGGCTGGTAGACAGCAGGAGTCGCCAGTCGAATGTTCATACCCGCAGTGGCGCACGCCAAAAGGTATGAGTGAGCCATGTTCGAGGCCCCATCGCCGATGAACGCTACGTTCAGCCCGGCGAGGTCTCCCTTGTGCTCACGAATCGTCATGAGGTCGGCCAACAGCTGACAGGGGTGAAAATCATCCGTCAACGAATTGATCACCGGAACGGTCGTCCGGTCCGCCATTTCGTCCAGGGCGGACTGCTTATATGTGCGCCAGACGATTGCCGACACCATGCGTTCCAGAACCCGAGCGGTATCCGCGACGGATTCCTTGTCCCCCAGCTGGGAATCACCGGGCTGAATGATGAGCGGGTTCCCACCAAGGTCCGTGATACCCACCGAGAACGACACACGGGTGCGAGTGG